>JAUSOK010000185.1 GCA_030656035.1 Syntrophales bacterium | reverse complement strand
TTTTTATCGCCCGCAGGGAAGCCGCCTGAATGACCGGCCCGTCCGCCGTGGGGTCGGAAAAGGGAACGCCGATTTCCACGATATCGACGCCAGCAGAGGCCAGGGCGGGAATCAGAGCCTCCGTCGTCGGCAGATCGGGATCGCCGGCCGTCAGATAGACCACCAGGGCCTTTTCGTCCTTCTGTCTTAATTCCTGAAATTTTTTCCCGATCAGTCCCATTATCAGCCCTCCAAAATTGTTTTGCCGAGGCCTTTGAAGGATGGTTTCGCCGCGGCTCTCGTTGGGGGGGACACGACTTCGTCATGTCCCCCCTTTCCTTCGGGAAATATGGGAAGTGTCCCCATATTTTCCATTGTTTTGCTCACTGTTTCCGCGTCTTTGTCGCCGCGGCCGGATAGATTCACGACGATGATTTGATTGCGATTCAGGCGCGGCGCGACTTTCATGGCGTATGCCACGGCGTGGGCGCTTTCCATCGCCGGGATGATCCCCTCCAGCCGCGAAAGCTTCATGAATGCGTCCACAGCCTCTGCATCCGTGATGCTTACATAGGCCGCCCTGCCCGTCTTCGCAAAATAGCCGTGCTCCGGCCCCACGCCGGGGTAGTCGAGACCGGCGGCGATCGAATAGGCGTCATGTACCTGGCCGTCGGCGTCCTGCAGCAGGTAGGTCTTGTTGCCGTGCAGGACACCGACGCGACCCGCGGAAATGCTGGCGGCGTGCAGCCCCGTTTCGATCCCCTTTCCGGCCGCTTCCACACCGGTCAGCGCCACCGTTTGATCGTTGCGGAAGGGATAAAAAAGCCCCATGGCGTTGCTTCCCCCGCCGATGCAGGCGATCATCAGGTCCGGCAGCCTTCCTTCCGCCTTGAGGATCTGGCGTTTCGTCTCCGTCCCGATGACGCTCTGAAAGTTCCGGACCATCATGGGATAGGGATGGGGCCCGGCCGTCGTGCCGATGACGTAGAAGGTGTCCCGCACCCGGGAGACCCATTGCCGCATGGCCTCGTTCATGGCGTCCTTGAGCGTGGCCGTCCCGGCGGAAACCGGCACGACCTCGGCGCCGAGGATCTTCATGCGGAAGACATTGGGGGCCTGGCGCCGGATATCCTCCTCGCCCATGTAGATCCGGCATTCCATGCCGAACAGGGCGGCCACCGTGGCCGTGGCGACGCCGTGCTGGCCGGCCCCGGTTTCGGCGATGACGCGCTGCTTCCCCATGCGCCGCGCCAGCAGGGCCTGCCCGAGCGTGTTGTTGATCTTGTGGGACCCTGTGTGGTTCAGGTCCTCGCGCTTGAGGTATATTTTTGCGCCGCCGAGCTTTTGCGTGAGCCTTGCGGCATAATAGAGCGGCGTCTCGCGGCCCGCATATTGCCTCATGTAATCGGTGAGTTCCCGTCGAAAGGTCTTGTCCTTATGCGCCCGGCGATAGGCAGCCTCGAGCTCAATCAGGGCGGGCATCAGCGTCTCGGCGGCGTAGCGGCCCCCGAAGACGCCGAAATGGCCGTTTTGGTCTGGTAATCGTCTCATCATGGTTATTTCTCCTTAACCCGAAAAGTTCTTCCCCCTCCCCTTCATCCCCTCCCGCCAGGGGAGGGGAGATTCAGGAAAGGAAGATCAAGCTGCTCCTGTTTGATGATGGGTGTAAAGAATCTATTTTTCTTATTATCTCTATGATATTCCTGACTTTTTCCTGGTCTTTGGTCCCGGGGGATTGTTCCACGCCGCTGTTGAGATCCACGGCATCGGGCGCGACGGTTCGGATGGCTTCTTCAATATTGCCTTCATGGAGGCCGCCCGCCAGGATCAGCGGATAAAGGGCTTTGATGCGCCCGGCCAGATTCCAGTCGGAGGGCTTGCCCGTCCCCCCGTAGCGTCCGGCCTCGCGATGGTCCAGCAGGATCGCCCGGACCGCATAATCCGCCAGGGTGGCCGGATCGCCATCCCCCTGAAAAGAAACGGCCTTGATGAGACGCTCCGCGGGAAACCGGCGGCAGTAATCCGGCGACTCATCGCCGTGGAGCTGGATCATGTCAAGACCGCAAAAATCAACGATTTCGATGACCTTTGAGGCGTCCGCATTCACAAACACACCGATCCGGACGACACCGTCCGGAATATCCCGGCAGATGGTCCGGGCCAAATCGGGCGTCACATAGCGCGGACTGGCCTCATAAAAGATGAACCCCAGGGCATCGGCCCCGCACGCGGCCGCCGTAAGCGCGTCTGTGCGGTTCGTTATACCGCAGATCTTGATTTGTGTCATTTTCCCAGTAACTCCCGCAGTTTACCGCCCCTGTCCGCCGCCTGCATGAGTGTTTCACCGATGAGGAAGGCATGGATGCCCGCCGCCATCAACATTTCGATGTCCGCTCGCGTCCGGATTCCGCTTTCGCTGACCACGATCCGGTCGTCCGGTATCGCGGCAATCAGATCCGTGCTCGTCTGCATATCCGTCACAAAGGTCTTCAAATTCCGGTTGTTGATACCGATGATATCGGCGCCTGCCGCCAGCGCCTTGTCCAGGTCCTCCCGGTCATGGACCTCCACGAGCGCCGACAGCCCCAGATCCTCCGTCACGGCAAGATAGTCGGCCAGTTGTCCCGTCTCCAGGACACCGGCAATGAGCAGGACCGCGTCCGCGCCCAGGAGCCTCGTTTCGTAGATCTGGCAGGGATCGACGATAAAATCCTTCCGCAGCAGCGGCAGCTTTACTTTCCCCCTGATATCAATCAGATACTCTTTATCTCCGGCGAAGAATTCCCGGTCCGTCAGGACCGAGACGGCGGCAGCCCCGTTTTCCTGATAGACGGAAGCGATCCGCGCGGGGTCAAAATCGCGGCTCAGCACCCCTTTAGAGGGGGAGCGCCTTTTGACCTCGGCGATGATCCGGCAATCCCGGCCGCCGATGGCTGACCGAAAATTGCGCGCCGGCGGCAGGCACGCGGTCATGCTCTTCCATTCGGAAAGAGGCATTTGCTGTTTCAGGCAGGCCACTTCCGCATGCTTAACGGCGATAATCTGTTCCAGAATAGTCATATTTTGTCATTCCCAAATTCGACGGCTTCGTAAAAAGTCCGCAAGCAAGGCGCGCAAGACCCTATTTTCACCGGTTGGTCAGTTCAATCAGCGCCTGCAGTTTCTTCCAGGCCGCACCGCTGTCGATGGCCTCTGCGGCTATCCGGATGCCCTCCCCAAGGTTTGCCGCCTTGTCTGCGGCCACAATGGCAAGTGCCGCATTGAACAGGACGATCTGGCGGCAAGCCCCGTCTTTCCCGGTCAGAACGTCAGTCGTGATCCGGGCGTTGACGGACGCATCGCCGCCCAGGAGCGCCTCGCCGGGATAGATTTCATCCATCAAATCAATCGGGTTGATATTGTAGGTGCTGATCAGGCCGTCCCTGAGTTCGGAGACCCGCGTCTCGCCTGTGACGGTGGCTTCGTCGAGGCCGTCGGAACCATGCACGACGAACGCCCGCTTCGTTCCGAGATTTTTGAGCACGCCGGCAAACATTTCCGTCAGTCTGGGGTCGTAAACGCCGATCAACTGGCAGGTGGCGCCCGCGGGATTCGTCAGCGGCCCCAGCATATTGAAGATCGTGCGGATGCCAATCTCCCGCCGGGGGCCGACGGCATACTTCATGGCCCCGTGGAGCCGCGGGGCGAAGAGGAATCCGATGCCGAGCTGCTGCACACACTCTTCGACAATTTCCGGCACCGCGTCGATGTTGACCCCCAGCGCTTCAAGGACGTCCGCGCTGCCGCAGCCGCTCGACACGGCCCGGTTGCCGTGTTTGGCCACGGTCAGGCCGGCCGCCGCCACGACAAAGGCCGCCGTGGTGGAGACGTTGAAGGTATTGCTGCCGTCCCCGCCGGTCCCGCAGGTATCCACGATCACCGACGAACGGGCGTCGATGCGTACGGCCTTCTGCCGCATGATGCGGGCGGCGCCGGTCACCTCGGCAACCGTCTCCCCCTTGATGCGCAATGCCGTTATGAACGCGGCGATCTGGGCAGGCGTGGCCTTGCCCTCCATGATCTCGTTCATAACTTCCATCATCTCGGATTCACCCAGATTTTCCATATTGACCGCTTTGGCGATGGCGTCCTTGATCATTGCATGTTCTCCTTTCCCGGCAACATATTCAAAAAGTTCCGGATGATGCGTTTTCCCTGGGGCGTCAGGATCGACTCCGGATGAAACTGAATGCCCTCCACGGGATAGGTCTCATGCCGCAGCCCCATGACTTCTCCTTCCGCCGTTTCGGCCGAGATTTTCAGACAGGGGGGCAGCGATCCCCGGTCCACGATCAGGGAGTGATACCGGCCGGCTGTCAGCGGGCTGGGAAGTCCCTCAAAGATAGTCCGACCGTCGTTGAGAATGGGGGACGTCTTGCCGTGCATGACACGGCCGGCCCGGACCACGTCGGCGCCGAAGGCGTAGCCGATGGCCTGATGCCCCAGGCAGACGCCCAGCATCGGAATGGTCTGATGGAAACGCCGGATCACCGCCACGGTGATGCCCGCCTCCTTTGGCGAACGGGGACCGGGCGACAGAAAAATCGCCTCCGGCGCCAGCGCCTCGATCTCCTCGATGCTGATCGCATCGTTGCGCTTCACAAGCACCTCGGCGCCCAACTGCTGGAGATACTGGACCAGATTGTAGGTAAAGGAGTCGTAATTATCGATCATCAGAATCATTTCAATTGCCTCCGTTTTTCATTTCAAATCCCGATTCCGCCAGGCGGATGGCCTGCATCATGCCTGCGGCCTTGCTCAACGTTTCCTGATATTCCGTCTCGGGATCGGAATCGGCCACGATGCCCGCTCCGACCTGGACAAAGACCTGCCCGTCCTTGATC
>JAUSOK010000184.1 GCA_030656035.1 Syntrophales bacterium | reverse complement strand
GCCGGCTCGCTCAGAGGCATATCTATTCCCAGGCGGTTCATGGTTTCCTTGAAGGCGATCCGGTCCTCGCCGCGTTCGATGGCGTCCACCTGGACGCCAAGCACCTCGACATTATATTTTTCCAGGACTCCCGCTTTCGCCAACTGTGAGGTCAGGTTCAGAGCCGTCTGGCCGCCCAGGTTCGGCAGGATCGCGTCGGGCCGTTCATTTTCGATGATTTCCGTCATTGTCTGCAGGTTGAGCGGTTCCACATAGGTTGCATCGGCCATGCCGGGATCGGTCATGATCGTCGCCGGGTTGGAATTCGCGAGGACGATTTCATAACCCATTTTTCTTAAGGCCTTGCAGGCCTGAGTGCCCGAATAGTCAAACTCACAGGCCTGCCCGATGATGATAGGGCCGGAGCCGATGATCATGATTTTCTTGATGTCGTTACGTTTTGGCATATGTTTTCCTTTCTTCGGGGGTATCCGTTTACTACGACTCAACAGCGCCTCTCATTCACCCTGCTCTCCATTGCAGCAGGCTAAGGAGTGTATATCAGAACGGCGCGGCGATGCCGTCGTTTTCGTCTCTTTTTCCGACTTCTTGTGAGTTCGTCAAGATTGCTTCGTTTCGGCGAGCGACTATAGGGAAGTTCGGACATCCTGTCAAGATTTTAGGTGAAGCCCGCCGGAAGAGGCGGCTTGACAATGAAAACATTAAGATTTATTGTTATGCTTCATGATTGTTGGAAGGGAGAGGGCTCAATGGCAAATCAGTCAGGTCGAAATCCGGAAAATGATATTCGTTCCCCGGTTGTGGCGGGTCGCTTCTATCCGGGATCGGCTTCTGCGCTGAAGCAGGCCGTCCGGAAGTTCATGGACGATGCCGTGCCGGTCCAGGTCAAAAATCCGCTGGCCATCGTCGTTCCCCATGCCGGGTATATTTTCTCGGGCCAGATTGCCGCCGACGGCTTCCGGCAGGCTGCGGACCACCCCTATGATATCATCGTCGTTCTCGGAACGAACCATACGAGCGGATCTTTCCGGAAAATTTCCATCTATCCCGGGGACGGCTTCAGCACGCCGCTCGGTGCAACGATGGTTGACAAAGAGGTGGTCAAAGCCCTGCTGACCGCGGATTCAGATTGTGCCCTCGATAAATCCCTACACAATCAGGAACATTCCGTGGAGGTCCAGCTTCCCTTTATCCAGATCCTTTTTCCCGAAGCCCTGATTGTGCCGGTGATAATCGGCTCACCGGATATCGGCATCTGCACCCGGTTCGGCGAGGCCATAGCCGGCGTTTTGAAAAGCCGCCGCGCCCTCATCGTGGCCAGCGCCGACCTCTCCCATTATCCGGATGCGGACGCCGCGGAGGATGTGGACGGCAAGACGCTGGCGGCCATGGAAAAGCTGGACCCGGCGCTGCTGCAGAAAGTCACGCAGACCCAAATGCGCCGGGGCATTCCGAATCTCCACACCTGCGCCTGCGGCGAGGCGGCCGTCATGGCGGCCATGAGCGCGGCCAAAGCCATGGGCGCTTCGGGCGGCAAGGTGATCAGCTACGCCCATTCGGGCGATGTCCCGATCGGAGAGCGGGACCGTGTCGTGGGATACGGCGCCGTGGTGTACCACGCGGACCCGCAAAGCACCTCGGTGAATGGATCCGAACCCCTGACGGCGGCAGCCTCCGATGACCTGCTGACCGACGCCGACAAGAAGGTCCTGCTGACCCTTGTCCGGGAAACCCTTACTCGTTACCTTTCCGGAAAGACTGCTTTCACGCCACAGGGGCTCGGTTCTGCGTTGCAACAGAAACGGGGTGTGTTTGTGACCCTCAAGAAGCGCGGCGATCTGCGCGGCTGTATCGGCCGCATGATCCCGGATAAGCCACTCCATAGACTCGCAGGAGACGTGGCCTTGCAATCAGCCCTTGAAGACCCGCGCTTCAGGCCCGTCACGCTTGAAGAACTCAAGGATCTGGAGATCGAAATCTCCGTGCTTACGCCGATGTCCCCCGTCCCCAACGCCGATCACGTCGTCGTCGGACGGGACGGCGTCCTGATCCGCAAGGGGGGTCGTTCGGCCGTGTTCCTTCCCCAGGTTGCCCCGGAACAGGGCTGGGGGCGCGACGAGATGCTGGAGCATCTCTGCCTCAAGGCGGGACTGCTTCCGGGAAGCTGGAAGCAGGGTGCGGAACTGTTGACCTTCCAGGCTATCGTTTTCAGTGAAGCGGATTTCAAATCCGGTGCATGATTCTGTAACGCCGATCATCGGCCTCATTTCCTTTTCTAAAACCCTGTTAATAGCGTAACGAAATCGGCGACAAAATATTCCATTTTATTAAACTCATCCCAGTTGTCGCTGTCACCTACGAGTCAAGGTTTTTCGCTTTGTAATTGAAGTGAGGATTGCCATTCGAAATCTGCTACACAAACACTGTTCCCCAAAAACGCGATTAGCAATAAACTATCGACTATTACCTGACATGGTCGGTATCAAGGATTGGTGAAAAAATAGGCAGGCGCCGAAAAGGCTCTTTTTATCCCCAGCGTGTGGAGGAGAATGTGGGGGAATACCGGAAAAGCAAATAAAAATAGGGGCCGCATTATTAATGCAGGCCCCTGTTTCAATTGTGGTGTCCCCACGGGGAGTCGAACCCCGGTTACAGGCGTGAAAGGCCCGTGTCCTAGGCCACTAGACGATGGGGACGCATTAGAAGATGAACGGGCTGGCTTATACCGGAGCCGCGCCTTATATCCTGTTGTCGGGCAGGATGTCAAGAAGCAATTTACATTATTTCAAAAAAGTTTATTCGAAGACCACGGGTTCCCGCAAAATAGCCTCCCGCGCCTTGAGCGCAAGATCTGCCGTTTCCGGATGCGTCTGTCTGAGCGACATGATCTGCCTCAGATTGTCGGCGGTTCTTAAAACCAGCATGGCCATGTCGCCGTCGGCAATGCCGGCCGCCTGAATGATTTCATCCCAGTCCCCGCCCATGGCCCATTGATACATGACGACGCTGGTCCATGCGGACATGGGATTGACGGCAAAGCCCGCCACCTCCATGCGCCTCGACAGGGGCTTGAGGGTCCTGTCCACGCGCAGGCAGGCCTGTGCCAGTCTTTTTGGTATCTTTTTGAGATCGATCCGGGTTTCCTGATCCCCGTCATAAACAAAGGGGGCCACGACGGCGGCCAGGAGTTTTTCATCCTGCCGCGGAAAGGCTTCGCGCCGCAGGCATTCGGCAATGAGCAGGGGTTGGTCGAGCCGCAGTTTTGACGCCCAGAGGCCGGTTTCGGTCAGACGGTCATGATCGTCCACAAACCCTTCCGCTTTGAGAAATTTCAAGTGCATGAGGAAATCATTCCAGAGATTTATCCCCTCTTTGCGGGTGGGGGCATGCGTTCCGCGAAGGGTTAACTGGTAGCTGGCCAGGGATTTTTCAAAGATGTCCCGGATATCCGCAGGCGTGTGGGAAAGCAACAGGTTCAGTACCATGGAAAAGTCATTTTTGATCTGGCTCATGATGTCTTCCGGTTCCCTGAACAGAAGCTTTCGGACATGAACAAGATCCATGAACCGGCCGGGAATGACTACAAGAAAACCGATCCGGTCCTGGCCGCGCCGGCCGGCGCGGCCCGTCATCTGATGAAACTCCGTTCCGCGCAGCGGGCTGAATTCATGCCCGTTGAATAGATCTGAGTTGAACAGGACAATGGTTCGTGCAGGAAAATTGACCCCGGCGGCAACGGTGGATGTGGCAAAAATCGCGTTCAGATGCCCGCGTTTCATCATGGATTCCACGAGAAATTTCCAGGCGGGAAGCTGGCCGCCGTGATGCGCTGCCACGCGGGCATTGACAAGGTCATGCAACTGTTTGTGCTGGCGCAGATAGGGGGAGCGGCTGAGCTGTTCTTCCAGATCATACCCGAAGGAATCGTTTTCGACGGGATTCGTGTCATCCCTGCAGGTTTTTAACGCGGCGTCGCAGTCGGACCTCGATTTGAGGAAAAAAATGGCCGGCAGCAGATGGAAGCGCTCAAGAACGCCGATGATCTCGCCAAAGTGGGGTTGCGCCCCCCGGCGCCCCTGCGATCGTGATCGCTCCGCGGCAAACTGGGCAAGCCGGCCATAGAGCTTTTGCTTTTCGAGATAGGGCATAATCCTGCCGCTGGGGTGCAGAAAAAGCGGATAAAGCGGAACGGGCCTTTTTTCCTCCCGGATAATGGTGCAGGGCTTTTTCCGGATCGAAATGAGCCACTGGCCGATCTCGTCGGCGTTGCCGATGGTGGCGGACAACAGCAGGACGTTCACGCGCGCCGGCAGATAAATCAGGATTTCCTCCCAGACGACCCCCCGGTCCGGATCACCGAGGAAATGGGCTTCATCCAGAATAACGAGGTCGCAGTCCATATCCTCGCCCCGGTGCATGACGTCATAGAGCTGGTTTCTCAGGATTTCCGTCGTTCCCACGATGATCGGGGCGTCGGCGTTTTCCTTGGTGTCGCCGGTCAGGATGCCCACCTGGCCTTCGCCGAAAATGCCGCCGAACTCAACCCATTTGGCATTCGTGAGGGCCTTCAGCGGCGAGGCATACCAGCAGCGTCCCCCCCTGTTGAAAAAGGTCCGGATCGCCTCCTGGGCAATCCATGTTTTTCCGGAACCCGTGGGGGCGACCACGAGACAGTCCGCTTCCTGAACGGCCCGGAGGGCTTCGCTCTGGAAGGCGTCCGGCTTGAACGGGGCGGATTCCGGCTTTCCGATGCGGGCAAAAACGTTTTTCAGGACCGGCTCCGCTTCCGGCTTCAAACGCGGGGCGTCGGTTTTTTTAGCGTGTCGCTGATGTCTTCTCGTGGTGGAACGGCGCGGGTAATGCGTCTGCATTCATTGTCCTGACATTTTTCTTTGTTGTTCCGGATGTCTATCACGAATCGTCCATCCGGTGCAAGCCGCTTGAGCCCGGACAAGCGCATGATTTCTGCAAAAGACGGCAGCGCTTGGATTTTATGATTGAAAATATTCTGAAATCGACGTAAGGGTCTGTAACGGAATAACTGTCGCGTTAAGGCGCTCGGATTTGGGTCAGATTTGTTTGATCTGATTGAGCAAAACCGCAGGAATAGCAGCGCTATTTCGAGGATTTTGCGATTGAGGATCGGGCAAAGATGACCTGAAGCTGAGATGCATGAATGTAATAGTTATTCCGTTACAGACCCTAAATTACTCAAAGAATGTCCGGGCGGTGAAAGGAGAATGCGATGATCAGAACGTTGGAGGATGTTTCCAGGCTCGCGCAGGAAAAGGGCCCAAAAAAACTGGCTGTCCTCGCTCCGGAGGACGGGGAATTTATGCTGGCCGTCAAAAAAGCCTGGGAGGCGAAATATATTGAACCTGTTCTGATCGGCGATCCGGAGAAGATAAAACGCGTGGCTGCCGAGGCGGCCTTTGACATCAAGGGTATCGAACTCATTTCCGAAACGGACCGGCAGGCCGTCGCCAATCTGGGGACCGCGATGCTGTTTGCCGGAGACGTGGATATAACCGGCAAGGGACAAATTCCCACCGCCTACATCTATCGAGCCATAATCAGAGAAGAAGCGAAGGCCGGCACGGGACGGACCATCAGCGTCGTGTCGCTCTGGGAGATTCCGGAGCTCAAACGCTTCACGGCCTTTACCGATACGGGCGTCAATATCCGGCCGGATCTCAAGGCTAAAGTGGAAGTCGTCAAAAACGCCGTATTCGTTTTTCATGTTCTCGGATATGTCCGTCCCCGGATCGCCGTCCTTTCAGGAAAGCGCGAGATCGGCGGCTCGCCGGAATCATTCACGGATGCGGCGGCGCTCAAGAACTTGGCCGATGCGGGCGATTTCGGAGAATGTGAAATCATTGCGGCAACCTCCTTCGCAGAGATCTTTTCCGGAACGGACGGGGCGCAGCATAACGGCAAGCAAACGGACCTTTCACGACTCCCGGAGATTCTGCTTGTGCCCAATCTCGATGCGGGCAACATCCTGTGCAAGCTTGACTTTTTCCTCCCCGTGCACCGGCGCTCGCTGGCCATGACATCCGGAGGGCCTTTCATCATTCCATCGCGCTCCGATTTTTGCGATTCCATCCTCGGAGAAATCGCCATGGGAGTCGTGGTGGCCGATCGCATGAGGGGAGGTGGGAAGCGATGATCTCAACATTCAAGGAAATTCTGACAAGGGCAAAAGCGGCCGGCGAAAGAAAGCGCGCAGCCATAGCGGCGCCCGTCCTGCGGCAACTGAAAATGTTGGAAGTGGCGGCGCAAGCCGGTTTGATCATGCCGGTACTGGTGGGCGACTCGAAAAAACTCGAAGATTTATGGAAAGGCGCTTCCCTTGCCGCATCGGACTGCCACATCGTCCATGAGCCGGACCCTTCTCGGGCGCTCGCCCGGGCAATCGCCCTGGTCAAAAACAGGGAGGCGGATATCCTGTTGCAGGGCGGCACGGAGCACCAGACCTTCATCGACCGTGTAACGGACGCTGATGCGGGCCTGATGAACGGCAGATTGATGAGCCATGTTTCCGTCTTCGAGCTTCCGGAGCGGAATAAAATAATCCTCGTCACCGACACGTACATTCAGGATCAGCCGACACTTGTGGAAAAGCAGTCGATTCTGGAGCACGCCCTGAGGCTGGCGGCCCTTCTCGAAATCCGGAGGCCGAAAGTGGCGGTTCTGGCGGCGATCGAGCAGGTAAACCCCGGCATCCCCTCCACGCTGGATGCGGCCATTCTTTCCAAAATGGCCGATCGGCGACAGTTCGGCGATATCGTCCTGGAGGGCCCGCTGGACATCGACTGCGCGCTTGACCAAAAGGCGGCAGCCAGAAAAGGTGTCCACAGCGAGGTCACGGGAAACGTGGATATTTACCTGGCGCCGGAGATGGACACTGGGTATTCACTAGCGCAATTACTTGTTTATATAGGAAAAATGCAGATGGCCGGCGTGCTGATGGGAACGGGCAGCCCCGTGGTGCTCGACCTGCCCTTTGTCACGCAAGACAATAAGATTATCGAAATCGCCCTGGCTGCGCTGATGACCGGCATAGGAGGCGACCGTGGATAACGGCATCAGGGAGAACAACATGGATAGAATGCCGCAACTGCTGATCGTCAACGTGGGCTCCACATCCACCAAGATCGCCCTCTTCAAAGGGACGGAGTTTGTGGTTCAGGATACTATCACATACAGCGCCGATGAATTGTCAGGTTATGCCGGCCTGCACGACCAGTTGCCCCGCCGCCGGGACGATCTGGAACAGTTTGTGGGAAAGAATAACATTTCCCTGACCGCCGTAGATCTGTTTATCAGCCGTGGAGGATTGGGGAAACCGGGACCTGCCGGATCCTATGCCGTTGACGAGGCCATGTGTGAGGACCTGCTGGCCGGAAAATACGGCAGGCACCCCTCGGCGCTGGGGCCGGCCATGATGCTCGATTTAGCCGGAAAATACGGCAAGCGGGCCATCATTATCGATCCACCCAGCACCGACGAATTCGACCCCGTGGCCCGGATCTCCGGAATGCCCGAGATTGAACGCCGGAGCGCCTTTCACGCCCTGAACCAGAAGGCCGCGGCCCGGCGCATGGCCCGATCCGTCGGCCGGGCCTATGAAGAATTAAGGCTTGTCGTCGCCCATCTGGGTGGGGGAATCACAATCGGCGCCCACAGAAACGGACGCGTGGTGGATTGCACCCACGGTTTGACGGAAGGACCCTTGACGCCGGAAAGGGCGGGGGGCCTGCCGACACAGGATCTGATCGATCTTGCTCTCTCGGGTGTAATGGACAGGAAGCAGTTACAGACCCGTCTGGTCGGCCGCGGCGGCCTGGCCGCCTATCTCGGGACGGCGGATGCGAAAGAGGTGGAAGCCATGATCCTTCAGGGCGATGAAAAGGCCGGGCTCATCTATCGGGCCATGGCTTATCAGATCGCCAAGGATATCGGCGCTATGCATGTGGCGCTCAAAGGCCCCGCAGACGGGATCGTTTTGACGGGCGGTCTGGCTCGTTCGGAAATGCTGACAGGCTGGATCCGCGATTGGGCCGAGGGACTGGCGCCTGTCTTCGTTTATCCCGGTGAAGATGAGATGACGGCGATGGCCGAAGGCGGCATGCGCGTGCTGTCGGGCGAGGAGCCGGTCAGGCGATATAATAAGGGGTGAAAAATCTGAAAAAGCCGTCAAGTCTTTTTTCTTGCGCAGGCTGCTTAAAAATGAGAATGTCAGAATCCTGAGACGGTCGGAAGCGAAAGCTGTTGAAGGGAATGAGTTTTTTAACTCTCCGGAAAGGCAGGGAGAGTCGTTTCCAGCTCATTTTTCGACTTTTTACGAGGTCGCAACAGATGAAAAGTGAGACAAAATACCCCGCATGGAAAATCGGTCGGTATCTGGGACTGAAACGTTCACAGATTAAGAGGGTGCTCGACAGGCAGACAAAGCTTGCCGGCCAGGGGATACGAAAACGCCTGGGCGAGCTGCTCCTTGAGGCCGGGCTCATCGAACCGCAGGATCTCGAGAGAGCGCTTGGCCGGCAACGGCTGAGACGGATACGGACCGCTCCCGTTTTTTCCATTATAGACAGGAGTATGCAGGGGATCCTGTGCGATCTGATAGATGAGGTAACGGTCCCCGCCGGTGAGGAGTTCATCCGTCAGGATACGGTGGGAGATTGCTTCTACATGATCGTCTCCGGGAAAGCCCTTGTTTTCAGGAGGGATGAATTAGGAGAAGAAGTGCCGCTGGAGATTCTGACGGCCGGTGAAATGATCGGAGAAATGGGATATTTCTCCGACGGCAAGCGGTCCGCCTCCGTCCGCACCCAGGAAGATACGCTCCTGTCCCGGATTTTCTACAGGGACCTCCACAAAGCCTTCGATCTTGTCCCCCAACTGGCCGTCAATTTTCTTCATGTCGTCACGGAGCGTTTGCGCCGGGCCAACCTGCGTTTCCAGGATACGGTCAAAGAAACCCGTTTTGCGGAAATATCCCTGAAGAGCCTCTATGATTTTCTTGATATCTCTGAAATCATCAACCTCCGCATGGGCATCGGGGATCTGATTGAACGGGTGGTGCTCATGGCCGGCCGGATCATGAATGCGGACCGCGCCACGCTGTTCCTTGTGGACCGGGCGGCAGAACAACTCTGGTCCATGGTTGCGGAAGGGGAGAGCAACCGGGAAATCCGGATTCCCATGGATACGGGCATTGCCGGATGGGTGGCCCAGCATGACGGTATTGTCAATGTCAAGGATGCCTACGAGGACGATCGCTTCAATCAGGAGGTGGACCGCAAAACCGGTTATAGGACCCGCTCCATTCTGTGCGGACCGGTGATCAATCTTCAGGGGGAACTGATCGGCGTCATTCAGGTGATCAACAAAAAGGACGGCTTCTTCGATAAAAAGGATGAGACCTCCTTCCGCGTCTTCACCCATCAGATTGCCATTTCTCTGGAGAATTTCTACCTCTCCCAGAAGATAATGGCCAATTATGACAAAATGTCCATATTGCTCGATGTGGCGACGTCCATTTCCCAGACCCTCGATCTGTCCACCATGATCACCCGGATCGTTGAAAAAATTACACAGATTCTCGATGCCGAACGCAGCTCCCTGTTTCTGCTGGACAGGCGGACCGGCGAACTCTGGTCCCGGGTGGCGCAGGGGGTTGACTTTTCCGAGATCCGCTTCCCGTGCCATGAAGGTCTGGCCGGTCATGTGGTCAGTACCGGAGAAGTCCTGAATATCCGGAACGCCTATGAGGATCCCCGCTTCAATCCGAGAGTGGATCATGAAACGGGCTTCAAGACCCGCACGGTTCTGTGCATGCCCATGCTCAGCCGCGGGGAGATCATCGGTGTGACGGAAGTTATGAACAAGCGCGAAGGCGTCTTTGAACGGGAAGATGAGGACCTCCTGCGGGCGATGACCTCCCAGATTGCCGTGGCTCTTGAAAATGCCCAGCTTTTCGAGCGCATGATGTCGATGAAGAACTATCTGGAAAGCGTTCACGAGAGCATTTCAAACGTCATCCTGACGCTCGATAACGACTATCGGATCGTCACGGCCAACCGGGCGGCCTTATTGCTGTTCCAGCGCGGGTCCGAGGCCCTGCACGGACACGACATCCGGGAAGTGATCGGTTCGGGCAACGATTCCATCCTCCGGCATATTGAACGGGTCTATACATCACATGTTGCCGTCATCGACCACGATATTGAACTGACGTTGGGCGAAAACGCGCCCCATTCGGTGAACCTCAATTTTGCGCCTCTGATCGGTCACAAACGGGACTATCAGGGCCTGGTACTCGTCTTTGAGGATATCAGTCAGGAAAAGCGCCTGAAAGGCACGCTCACGCGGTACATGGCACGTGACATCGTGGAGAAGGTGCTCAACGATCCGGAACGGCAAGGCCTGGGCGGGATCCGGAACAAGGCTACCATTCTGTTTACCGATATTCGAGGGTTCACGGCCATGGCGGAAAAAATCAGCGCCGAGCAGACCGTGGATCTCCTGAACGATTGCTTCAGCGTTCTGGTGGATATCCTGTTTGAGCACGAAGGGGTGCTGGATAAATATATCGGAGATTCCATCATGGCCGTTTTCGGCGTTCCCTATGTGCATCATGATGATGCCTCCCGTGCCGTGCATGCGGCCCTCGAAATGCGCCAGGCCATGATCCGGTTCAACGCCCGCCGCATTGAAGCCGGCCTTGAACCGATCCGGCTGGGGATCGGGATTGCCACCGGTGAGGTGGTGTCGGGTAATATCGGTTGTGAAAAAAGAATGGATTTTACCGTCATTGGAGATGACGTCAATATTTCCCAATATCTGGAGAAACAGAACAAACAGTATGGGACGGGCATTCTCATCTCCGAATCCACGAAAATGGATATTGGCGATGCTTTTGTGACGCGGCTGGTCGACCGCATCCTGTTCAAGGGAAAGAAAATACCGGTCAATGTCTATGAGGTTCTGGGTGAGAAGGGATGTCATGTGCCCCGGGAGATCCTGATGTTTTACGAAGCGATGGCCCTCTACCATAAACGCCAGTTCCGGGAAGCCGGTCTGTTATTTGCGCAAGGGGCACAGAGCGACCCCCCCTGCCGTCTGTATGAGCAACGCTGCCGGTATTTTCTTGACAATCCGCCGCCGCCCGAGTGGGGCGGCCTCTGGATTGCCCTGGAGAAATAGCGGCTTTAAGGAGGCAGCTTATGAAACCCATTGGCCCGATGATGTGGGAACATCGCCTGATCGAAAAGATGTTGCGGGTATTTGACGGGGAAATAAAGAAGATTAATGAACAAAAACGAGTCGATGCTGTTTTTATTGACACTGCCGTCGACTTCATCAGGACCTATGCCGACCGGACACATCATGGCAAGGAGGAGGACATCCTTTTCCGGGACCTTGTGAAAAAACGGCTCACCCCGGAACATGCCCGGATCATGGATGAGCTGATCTCGGAACACAGATACTCCCGACAGGTTGTGGGGAGACTCGTGGCCGCCAAGGAAAGATACCTCAAAGGCGAAGACACCTCTCAGGAGGTCATCGCCTATCTGAAAGAACTGGCGCAATTCTACCCGGCCCACATCGAAAAGGAAGACAAGCATTTTTTCTATCCCTGCATGGATTACTTCACGAAAGCGGAACAGGATCAGATGCTGAGCGAATTCCACGAGTTTGACCGCAACATGATTCATGAGAAATACCGCAAGGTGGTAGATCAGATCGCCGCGCAATCGGATAAAAATCATAAAGACGGGATCTGACGGGGAAAATCGTAAAGAAATTGACGACAAATGCGAGGCCCCATGCACGAACTGGCCGTCACGGAGGGGATTCTGAAGGTGGTTCTGAGGCACGCCGCGATGAATGGGGCCTCGCGGGTCGTGGGCGTTGGTCTGAGGATCGGCGAGCTGAGCGATCTGGCCGATGAATGGCTCCAGCGTTACTTTGATTACCTGAGCCGGGACACCGTCGCTGCTGGCGCCAACATCCGGATTGAGAGAATCCCCGTTGTCTTCCGCTGCGAAGCCTGCGGGGACGCCTTTCCGGTCAGACTCAGCGACATGAAGGATATTGCCTGTCCGGCCTGCGGCCCGGGAAAAGTGACACTGGTGTCGGGCCGTGAGTTTACCGTTCAGCAGATCGAGGTGATATGATTACCATCAAGGAGGCATTTTGAGTATGGCAGAAATTCGTCTGATCGAGATCAGGGAGGAGATCCTCTCGGACAATCTGCAGCTTGCCGAGGAGATCCGGCAGAACCTCCTGCGGGAAGGCGTCTTCATGCTGAACCTGATGGCCTCTCCGGGCGGAGGGAAGACCAGCCTCATCCTCGAGACCATCCACCGGCTCAGGGATGAATTCCGCATCGCCGTCATCGAAGGAGACATTGATTCCACCGTCGATGCGGAAAAGGTGGCGGCCCTGGGGATCCCCGCCGTTCAGTTGCGTACGGGTGGCGCCTGCCACCTCGATGCGCCCATGATCCGCATGGCCCTGGACGGGATGGAACTCTCGGCCGTCGATCTGCTGCTGATCGAAAACGTCGGCAATCTCGTCTGTCCCGCCGAATTCGACACGGGGGCGACAATACGGGCCATGATCCTGAGCGTCCCGGAAGGAGACGACAAACCCCTGAAGTATCCCCTGATGTTCAGCGTCTGCGACGCGCTGGTGGTCAATAAAATCGATTACCTGCCAGACCCCGGCTTTTCCATGGCGGCCCTCAGAGAGCGGGTCCTGAAATTGAACCCCGGCATCCGGATCTTCGAGGTTTCCTGCCGGACGGGAGAAGGGCTGGATGTGTGGGTCCGCTGGCTCCGCGAACAGGTCGGCGCATGCCGACGGACATGACGATGCACTGAGACCGGTGAAAAATGGCTTCGCCGCGTCTCCCGATGGAGAGCTTTTTTGATTTGAAGGGATTAAAAACATGGACCCTTATGAAAAGCTGCGTGAACTCCTCGACGCCCACCCTTCCGGCGCGCCGCCGTCAAAGGCCTTCGATGAAATCCTCCGGATCCTTTTCAGCCCGGAGGAAGCAGCACTGGCGTCGCATATGACCCTTACGCTCCGGCCCCTGGAGTCCATTGCTTCCGCCGCCGGCGTTTCCGTGGAAAAGGCAGGAAGAATGCTCGAAGAGATGGCCGACCGGGCGATCATCTTTTCCCGGGAAAAGGACGGAACGCGCCTGTACGGGCTGCTGCCCACCATTCCCGGTCTCTTTGAATATCCCTTCATGCGGGGTGGCGGCACACCCGGGCTGGATCGCCTGGGACGGCTCTGGGACGAGTACCACCGGGACGGCCTGGGGGCGGCCTTTGCGGGCAACCCCACGCCCGTGGCCCGTATCGTTCCTGTTGAACAGGCCCTGGAGGCGGTCACACGGGTGCACCCCTATGAGGAAGTGGCCCGGCTCATTGACAGGGTGGATTTTATCGCCCTGGGTCAGTGCGCCTGTCGCGTCAGTATCGATGCCTGCGACAAACCAAAAGAGGTGTGCCTCTTCTTCGACGGACCAGGGCGTTTTCTGGTCGAGCGCCGCTATGCCCGTGCCATCAGCCGCACGGAAGCCCATGCCGTCCTCGATCTTGCCGAGAAAGCGGGACTGGTTCATACGAGCAGCAACAGCGCCGACCGTCCGTCCTTCATCTGCAACTGCTGCCGCTGCTGCTGCACGATTCTCACCTGCCGGACGCAGCTCAACCTGTCCCAGGGCTTCGCCGTGAGCGGTTTCGAAGCCAGGATCGATGCGAATCACTGCATCCGGTGCGGCGTCTGCGCCGATGAGCGCTGTCCCATGGGCGCCATCGAGATGCGGAAAGATCGGGCGATCGTCCATCCTGAAAAATGCATCGGCTGCGGCCTGTGTGTCACGGCCTGTCCGATGGAGACCATCACCCTTGTCCGGCGGGCGGATCCGCCTGAAATCCTGCCGACGAATCAGGAGATGGGAATTCGAGTCCTCACGGAAAAAGGCAAGCTGGAGAGCTTTCTGGGGCAGATGAAACGTTGATTCATCATAAAAAAACAGCCCTGATCATTTTCTCCCTCCTGCTGGCACTGACCCTCGGGGGAGGCCGGGAGGGTATCCGGGCGCAGGAGGCGCCGTCCGCCGGGCAGATCTCCATTGTCTTCACGCACGATCTGCACTCCTATTTTCTTCCCCATGATGTTTTCACTGGAGAGGATCAGCCGGCGCAACGGGGCGGATACGCCAAGATCGCCCGCCTCATACAGCAGCAGCGCGCCCTCAAGGGGAACCGCATGCTGCTCGTCGATGCGGGAGATTTCAGCATGGGGACGCTCTTCCACACGACCTTCATGACGGAAGCCGCCGAACTCAGGCTCATGGGGGAAATGGGGTATGATGTCACGACCTTCGGGAACCATGATTTCGATTTTCACAACGACGGCCTGGCCGCAACGATGCGCATCGCCCGATCGAAGGGGGAATCGTTGCCGGCGATCGTGGCGTCCAATGTTGTCTTCAGCGGCGACGCCGCAGAAAATGCTCTGAAAGAAGCCTTCCGGCAGTATCCCGTCAGGGATTATATCGTCCTGGAAAGAAACGGCCTGCGCATCGGCCTGTTCGGCCTGATGGGGAAGGATGCGGCGGATGACGCGCCGTTTGCCCGGCCCGTGACGTTTGCCGATCCCGTGACCAGCGGCAGGCGCGTCGTGGAGATTTTGAAAAACCGCGAAAAGGTGGATGTCATCGTCTGCCTGTCCCATTCCGGCACATCGGCGGTCAAAAAACACTCCGAAGATGAGATCCTTGCCCGGGAAATACACGACATTGATGTGATCATCAGCGGTCATACCCATACGGTTCTGCCTCGACCGATCATCATCGGCAAGACCATCATCGTTTCTGCCGGCTGCTACGGCGAATTTCTGGGCATTCTGGATCTGGAGTACACAAAGGACAAGGGCATGAAACCGGCGTCCCACGAGTTAAAACCCATCGCGGCCGACCTTCCGGACAATGCGCAGCTTACAGCGGACATTCTGAAATTTAAAAAAACCGTCGATCGGGACTATCTGGCGCCTTTCGGCTATGCTTATGATCAGGTCGTTGCGGAAAGTGATTTTAATCTGGAGCCGCTGTCTTCGATTTACTCGCATCCCCGGGAGACGGGTCTCGGCAACATGATCACCGACGCCTACCGGTATGCCGCCGAAAAGGCGGAGGGCAAAAACTACGAATATATCCATCTCGTTATCGATCCGCTGGGTTTGATCCGGGATTCCTTCCGGCGCGGCAGCATTGCCGCAGCGGATGTCTTCGGGGTCCTGTCGCTCGGGATCGGCACGGACGGCGTTCCAGGCTATCCGCTCACGGCGGTTTATATTACGGGCGATGAAATGAAGGACCTGCTGGAAGTGGAAACCTCCGTGGCGACCCGCAAGACGGACGCTCATTTTCAACTTTCGGGCGTCAAACTGACGTACAACCCGCACCGGCTCCCGTTCGATCGTGTCACCGCGGTGCAGGTACGCGAGGCAGACGGGTCATACCGGCCGCTGGAGCGCGGAAAGCTCTACCGGATCTGCATGAACAGCTATACGGCAAAAATGGTGGAATTCGTACAGCGCGTCTCCCATGGCCTGATCCGGCTGACGCCGAAGGATAGAGCCGGCCGTCCCGTCAGCGACATCAAAGACGCCCGAATCGACGCGGATCCGCTGAAACCCGGCATCCAGGAGCTCAAGGAATGGGTCGCCCTGGCAACCTATATGAAGTCCTTTCCGGACAACGATGGAAACGGCATCCCGAATATCCCCCACAAATACCGTGAGCCGGAGGGCCGGATCACCTCCGCGCCCTCCTGGAATCCTGTCAGGCTTATCGCCGGCGGCAACAGGATCACCTACGGCATTCTCGCCGCGGCTATCCTGTTTCTGGGTCTTTCGGGATTGCTGCTGTGGAAAATCAGAAAGAAAATCTGATTGACTCTTTAACGCTGCTTCTCTATACTTCGCGGCCATCATGATCCCCATGCTTTCCGGTTTGACCGAATCGCTCTGCCGGCGGCAACAGCGCGAACGGCGGCGGATGAAAACGTACATAAAAAGGACTTTATTGATGAAAAGCAGTTTGACGTGCCTGACTGTTCTGCTGATGGTTCTCGGATTCGTTTCCGGAGCGCGTGCAGAAACGGTTAGCATCGTCAAGATCAACGGCGACGTGGTGATTGAAGAAAACACGAAAGTCCGCAATGTGGTCGTCTTCGGCGGCCAGATCACGGTTCACGGCACGGTCGAGCAAAATGTCGTGGCGATCGGCGGGTCCGCCGTACTGACCCGGACAGCCGTAGTGGGCGGTGATGTGGTTGCCCTGGGCGGAATCATCGCCGTCGGCAATGGTGCGGATGTGCGCGGAACCGTGACGGAGATCAATTCCTCGAATATTTCAGACGCCATCTCCGATCTCTTGAGCGATGACTGGGAAGGCTGGTCATGGCTCTTTGCCATTTTTTCACTGGTCGTTTTTGTGACCACCCTTGTCATCGCCATGCCGATTGTCGCCCTGATCCCGAAACCGATTGTGACGATCTCCGAGGGGATCGCGCTGCATACCTATCGCGCAACAATCGCCGGATTCATCGGCCTGCTCATGATCGCCCCGGTTGCTGTGCTGTTGACCCTTTCCGTGATCGGCATCGTCTTGATCCCGCTGGAAATGATTCTGGTCATTTGCGCCGCCTTCTTCGGCTTCATCGCCGTTGCCCGGAATCTGGGAAAGCGGGCCCTGTCTTTGGCGAAAAAACCGAACGACAGTCTTGTCCGCCAGACCTTCTGGGGGTTGCTGGTCCTTTGGATCATCGGCTGGATCCCCTATGTCGGCTGGATGATTAAAGTGTTAGCGATCGTTCTGGGCCTGGGCGGAGTGATGATCACGCGGTTCGGCACAAAGAAGGCGTAGTCCAAGGAGTCACGCATGGCTGAGACAAAGGCCGTTTCCTGGAAAAAAAAGATCGTATCGCCCGAAGATGTCCTGGCGCGCGTTGAACCGGGCATGAGCATCTTCGTTGGAACAGGCATGGCCGAACCCCGCACGCTCGTCAAACACCTGATGGCATCCGATCAACTAAACCTCCAGGATCTTGAAATGATTCAGTTGATCAGCCTCGGCGATACGCCGTCCATTGATGCCCGCTACTCGAAAAAATACCGTCTGAAAACGTTTTATTCCGGATGGATCGCCGACGCCGCCATCCGTGAGGGGCGGGTAGATCTGATCCCGAGCCGGTTTTCGCGCATCCCCTGGTTATTCAAGTCGGGGGCGATCCGGATCGATATGGCCTTTATCCAGATTACGCCTTTTGACGAGTCCGGCTATGCCAGTCTCGGCGTGGGGGTTGACGTGGCCCGCCATGCCATGGAACACGCGACAGTAGTGGTGGGCGAAATCAATGAACAGGTTCCCCTGACTCTGGGCGACACCCTCGTGCGCGCCGAAGAATTCGACTGCCTCGTCATGGCGACAGAGCCGCCCATTTATCTGGAGCGATGGCCCGTCAACGAGGTATATGATAAACTGGCATCCCATGTCGCCTCTGTCGTGACGGACGGCAGTTGCATTTCCTTTTCGATCGGCCCGCTTTACGATGCCCTGGCCCTGCATCTGAACCGGAAAAAACACCTGGGGATTCATACGCCATTCTTCACGGATGCCCTGATGGACATAGTCAAGAGCGGCGCGGTGACGAACCGCCGCAAGGCCTTTTTCCCGGGGAAATCACTGGCATCCTATGCCCTGGGCACCGCGGAACTCATGCACTGGCTCGATCGCAATCCGCTCGTGGAATTCCAACCCATTGATGTCACACAGGATCCAAAGAATATCGGCTTGAACAGCCAGTATATTGCGATCGTGCCGGCAAGAAAAGCAGACCTGACAGGGGATGTCGCCCTGCATGCCGGCAAGGGGAATGTAACAGCCGGTCCGGGCGCCGTTCAGGAAATTGTTACGGGTGCGGCGCTTTCGAAAAACGGCCGGACGATCTTTGCCCTCCCGAGCAGGAGCCGCAAAGGTGAAGCCAATATCGTCCTTTCCGTCGCGGATTACGCCTACCAGTTTTCCAATCGTGAGTCCCTGGACACGGTCATTACGGAGTATGGCGTGGCGTACCTGACGGGACGGACGCTCCGCGAACGGGCGCAGGCCCTGATCGATATCGCTCATCCCGATGACCGGGCGGAACTGGTCCGGCAGGCCAAGAACGCCAGAATCCTCTATGCCGACCAGATCTATTTTGCGGAGTCGGGGCGCCTCTATCCGGAAAATATTGCCTGCACCCATACCTTCAGGGATAATCTGCGCATCCACTTTCGGGCGATCAAGCCGTCGGACGAAGATGAAATGCGCCGGTTGTTCTATCGCTTTTCCGACCAGGCCGTTTATTATCGCTACTTCAGCCCCATCAAGACCATGCCCCATGACCGGATGCAGGAGTACGTCAATGTGGATTACCGTTCCATGATGTCCATTGTCGGTGTGATCGAGGAATCCGGACGGGAGAGGATCATCGCCGAAGCCCGTTATGCCCGCCGGAAGGACAAGGACCGCCGATACGCCGATACGGCTTTTATTGTGGATGAAAGCTATCAGGGACGGGGCGTCGCGACCTTTCTGTTTAACCTGCTCATTCGCATCGCCCGGGAAAACGGCGTCGAGGGATTCACGGCGGATGTCCTGGCCGACAATAAGTCCATGCTCAAGGTTTTTGAAAAAGCCCCCTTCTCCGTTCAGGCCGTGCTGGCTTACGGGGCTTACGAACTGACGATTCCCTTCATCGACGAGCCGGAAAGGCAGGAAAAGAATTAATCTCTATCCGGTATCTCAGGATGCTTTCCCCGCCACCACAATGATGTTGAAGATGGAGGGCCAGCTCAGGGGCCTGGCAACGGCGTTGCCCCCCAGGCGTTTGGTGATATTTTCAGCATCCTTTCGGGAATCCGGGGCGTAAAAAACGGTATGACGCGAGAAGCTGGCGGTAGGCGCCTTGTCCACTTTCTCGATTTTGTATCCCATGGCCGTGACAATCTCGGCCATCTGTGTGGCCGACGCCAGTTTGCCGTCTCCCGTCAAAACCTTGATCCGGACCGCGCGGAGTTTGGCCAGTTGCTCCTCAAGGGCCGTCTTTTCATTCCGGATTGCATCCCTCTGCGCCTTAAGCTCATCGACCTGCTTTTTCAGGGCTTCCGTCTCGGCTGTTGTCGTCTCTGCGCCGGCCCGGCTTTCCTTTTGTCGGACCGCTTCTTTTAATTCTCCATCCTTCCCTTCCAGCCTGTTGATTTCGGCCTGTTTCTTATCCAGAAGGGTCTGCAGGGCGTCGTTACTAAAAGAAAGCCTGGAGACTTCCAACTCAAGCTTGTTGACTTGCGCCTGTTTTTCGTTAATAGTCGTCTGGTAAAACTGATTTTCCGTTTCAAGCCTTGAGACCTGTTTCTTCAATTCCTGCGTGCAACCGGAGAGAACAAGCCAGAAACAGGCAAAAAGGATCAGAAATATCTTTTTATGCATGATCATACCTCCTGGGTTGAAACTGTTTTTCATAATTGTTTCCCGCACCTTTTACGGTATTTTCTCATAATAAATCGGGCCGGTCAAGCCTGTCTGCACAATTATCAACAATAAAGGTTTTTTGTAGAACCGCCCGCAGATGCTGGCCGGTAAAGGAGGCGTCCGTCGCCGTAATGGATTCCGGCGTCCCCGACGCAACGATGTATCCACCCCCGGGCCCGCCTTCCGGGCCGAGATCAATAACATGATCGGCGCACTTGATGATATCGAGGTTATGCTCGATAACGACGACGGTATTGCCCATCTCCACCAGCCTCGCGAGGACATCGAGCAGTTTCTGAATATCGGCGAAATGGAGGCCGATCGTCGGCTCATCGAGGATATAAAGGGTATTGCTGTTCGTCCGCTTGGCCAGTTCCCGGGATAGTTTGATCCGCTGCGCCTCGCCGCCGGACAGGGTCGTCGCCGACTGGCCGAGGCGGAGATAGCCCAGACCCACATCAAACAGCAGTTGGAGCTTGCCGTAAATTGCAGGGATGTTTTCAAAAAAAACGAGGGCCTGACTCACGGTCATATTCAGGACCTCGGAAATGTTTTTTTCCTTGTAACGGATTTCCAGCGTATCGGCGTTGAAACGACTGCCGCGGCAGGCGTCGCAGGTCACATACACATCCGGCAGGAAATGCATCTCAATTTTTATCAGACCGTTGCCTGCGCAGCTTTCACAACGCCCCCCCTTGACATTGAAGCTGAACCGGCCGGGTTTGTAACCCCTGATCCTTGCTTCCGGCAAGCCCGTAAAGAGATCGCGGATCGGGGCAAACGCCCCGGTGTACGTGATGGGATTGGACCGGGGAGTCCGGCCAATCGGCTGCTGACTCATGAGGATGACCCGTTCGATCCCGCCGAGATCCACGACCCGTTTGACCCGTCCCGATACGCTCTTCTTCCGCACGAGTCTCCGCGTCATGACCTTGTAGAGCGTTTCAATAATCATGGTGCTTTTTCCTGAACCGGACACGCCGGTTACGGCGGTAAAAACGCCTACCGGAATTCTGATGTCGATCCCCTTGAGATTGTGCTCATAAGCCCCCTCAAGATGAATGACCCTTTTTGACAGGGGCCGGCGTCGGTGCGGAACAGGGATGGTTAATTTCCCGGACAGGTATTTTCCGGTCAGCGATTCATCCGACCGGCAGATGGCTTCGGGGGTGCCCTGAAAAACCACCTTGCCGCCCTGCATGCCCGCTCCCGGCCCCATGTCGATGATCTGATCGGAATTCATCATCATATCCGGGTCATGTTCCACGACCAGGACCGTGTTGCCCATGTCGCGCAGTCGTTTTAGCGTCGCAATCAGGCGGACGTTATCCCGTTGATGCAGACCTACGGTCGGCTCGTCCAGGACGTAGAGGACGCCGACGAGCCCCGAGCCGATCTGCGTGGCCAGGCGAATCCGCTGGCCTTCCCCTCCGGAGAGGCTGCCGGCAGAGCGGTCCAGGCTGATGTATTCCATCCCCACATCCAGCAGAAAGCGCAGGCGCTCCCTGATTTCCTTGAGGATTCTTTCAGAAATCAGGGTTTCCTGGGGCGTCAGGCGCAGGGCCGTAAAGAAAGCCAGGCACTCCCCGATGGACAGCCGGCAAATATCGTAGATGTTCCGACCGGCGATTTTGACGGAAAGACTCTCTTTTTTTAACCTTGCCCCATGACAGGTGGGACATTCCCGGAGATTGATGTAACGCGACAAGTCCATTCTGACGGCATTGGAGTGGGTTTCCCGGTACCGCCGGTCCAATTGATTCAGAATGCCCTCAAAAGGCTTTTCGAAAAAAAAACGCCGCCCGCCCCGGTCAAGATGAAAACGGATCTTTTCCGATCCGGACCCGTTCAGAAGAACCGCCTGAATGTGTTCGGGCAACTGATTAAAAGGCGTGTTGATATCGAACTGATAGTGCTGACACAGGGCTTCCAGCATCTGAAAATAGGGCATGGAATTCCGTCCCGCCCAGGGCAGAATGGCGCCTTCCCGAATGGACAAACCGGTATCGGGAATGACCAGTTCCTCATCAAAGTACATCCGCGTTCCGAGACCGCCGCAGTCCGGGCAGGCGCCATAGGGGCTGTTAAAGGAAAACATCCGGGGCGCGAGTTCGGACACGCTGACGCCGCAATCGGGACAGGCGTATTTCTCATTGAACAGCAAGCCCTCCTCTGCGCCGCCGATGATATTGACGCGCACCAGTCCCCCCGCCAGATTGGCGGCAATCTCCAGGGAATCCCGCAGTCTTTTCCGGATTCCGTCTTTAACGATCAGTCGATCAACCACCACATCAATATCATGACGCCTTTTTTTATCCAGGTTCAAAGTTTCCGTCAGCTCTTTGATCTGGCCGTCGATGCGGACGCGGACATAGCCATCTTTGATCAACTTTTTGAATTCTTTTTGATATTCGCCTTTTTTGCCCCTGACGATCGGGGCCATCAGGTGGATCTTTGTGTTTTCAGGAAAAGTTAGAATGGTTTCCGCCATCATCTCGATCGTCTGGGACATGATTTCCCGGCCGCACTGATGGCAGTGCGGAATGCCGATTCTGGCAAAAAGAAGCCGCAGATAATCATAGATTTCCGTGACGGTTCCCACTGTGGAACGGGGATTCTGACTGGAGCTACGCTGTTCGATGGCAATTGCGGGGGACAGGCCCTCGATGGACTCGACGTCGGGTTTGTCCATCTGGCCGATAAATTGCCGGGCATATGTGGACAGCGATTCCACATACCGCCGCTGCCCTTCCGCATAAATCGTATCGAATGCCAGAGAGGATTTTCCGGAACCGCTCAGGCCCGTGATCACGACGAGCTTGTCGCGGGGAATATCAATGTTGATGTGTTTCAGATTGTGCTGGGAGGCGCCCTTGATGCTGATGTAACTCAAAGTCTAATCTCAACGTGGGATCTCTTGCGGAGATCAATGATCCATTCTTCGTAGCTTTTTTCCATTTTTTCTTCTTCCAGTTTTGCCTTGATCTCCTCGCGAACGACCCCGATTGGCTTGACCCCGGCCCCCCTTCTGTCCAGGACTTTAATGATGTGAAGACCCACCGGAGAGACAATGATCTCGCTGATCTCATCTTTAGTCAGGCGGAAGGCAACGGCGTCCACCTCCGGCAGCATGGTTCCTTTTTCCAGGAAGCCGACATCGCCGCCCGTGGCAGCCGACGGCCCCTGCGAAAATTGTGCCGCCAGCAGATCGAAAGATTCTCCGTCGATCAACCGCTTGTGTATGCTTTCGGCATTGGCCTTGAGCCTGGCCTTTACGGTGAGATCGGGATTCTGGGGCAGAAGGATCAGGATCTGCTTGATCCGAACGGCTTCCTTGCCTTCATATTCGTCACGGTGCTTGACGTAATGTTCGCCGATTTCATCATCGCTGACGAGAATTTTCGTTTTGAGTTCCCGTCGCAACAAGCGCATCCGGGTCATCTGATCTTTCATGTCCTGCCGATAGGCTTCGAGGCTGGAACCCTCCCGTTCCAGGGTTTGCGTGAATGCCTCCATGGAAATATTCCGCCGGCGAAGCAGATCCTTGATGGTATCCATGACATCATCGTCTTTGACGACGATCCCGGCTTTTTTGGACCATTGTTCGATCAGCCTGTTATCAATCATCCTGTTTAAAACCGTGATGCGGCCGCCGGCAATGATCTTGTCCTTGTCCACACCCTTGTAAGTGGCGTCAATCCTTTTCTGATAGGGATGAAAGGTGCTTTCCAAGTCCGACAGCGTGATGATGTCGTCATTGACGACGGCAACAATCCGGTCAACCACCGTGCTCAATCCGGTTGCCGGCGCAAGGATGCCAATGAGAAAAATCCCTAAAAGCAATCTTCGTCCTTTCAAAATGACCCTCCTCGTAACGGTATCGTATTATACTGCCTGTTTTTCATTCCCGGCGTCAAGTGAAAAGATTGCCGGCAACAAGGTATCCGGCCAAATATTATCTTGACTTGTTTTCCAAAGCAGATATAGACGTTCATCGCTGAAAGCAATTCATATAAACAGGAGACCGCAACACATGCCGAAAATACTTAAAGAATCTTTAAAGACCATAGAAGCTTACAAAACAACCAACCCACATTATGTGGAACTTTTGGACATTCTATCTGACATATTGATTCTCAGGGAGGAATACCGCAATAACATGGCCGACGTATTTACGGCCGTGGATGAAAGCCTGATCTCCAAAAAGATGGTCGGCGGGTTGCCGCTGATCGACTTTTCCTGCGGTTGCTTCGACCTTAGCAAGCCCAGAGAATACTTTCTGGCTCTTCTGGACATCGCGGAAAAAAGGGCTCCCGGAGAAACCACGGAACTGGCTGAAAAAATCAGGAATGGCTCCTATGATTTTGAAAAAATGGTCCTCAATTCCTTTTACATGCAGGAGGACGAGCCGCCCGCTGAGATGGAAGAAGATTTTTTTGACCTCATCGAACTGTTTCTTGAGGAGAGTCTCCGGCCGTCCCTCGAAATCGTGGCGCAAAAATATGCCGATGTGATTGCCCGCTCCGAATGGTCCGAAGGCTATTGCCCGATTTGCGGCAAGGAACCGAAAATCGGGCAGATTCGGGGAGAAGAAGGGCGCTTCCTGTTCTGCAATCAATGCGGTTTCGAGTGGCATTTTCTCAGGATCAAGTGCCCTTTCTGCAGCAATGAAGAGCAGCAGTCCCTGGCCTACTTTACCGTCGAGGGGAATGAACAATACCGGGTCGATGTCTGTAACGAGTGCAAGCGATATATCAAGATCGTTGATTTCCGGGAATCCAAGCGGGAACCCAATCTTGACGTTGAAGATATCGCCACCCTGCATCTGGATATTCTGGCCAACGAAGAGGGTTATGAATGACGGCTTCGTAAAAAGTCCGGATGCCGCGTTGCGCTGCATCCTTCGTCGTTGCGGCGTACGGCCAAGTACGCCTCACTCCTCACGATTTGCGCGCCTTGCCTGCGGAGCTTTTTACAAAGCCGTCGTTCTCGGTTCATTTCTCGACTTTTTGCGAGTTCGTCATGAATGATGAAAATATCCATCAGATCGTGGCGCGGCTTCAGGAAAACCTCCGGAATTGGGACATGCCCGTAGTTTCTCACCTGGCGGAAATGGGTGCAGACCCCTTCAAAATCCTCATTTCCACCTTGCTGAGCCTGCGGACAAAAGATGAAACGACCACCGCCGCCGCCGCCAGGCTGTTCCGCTTGGCCCAGTCCCCGGCGGAAATGCTGCAACTTCCGGAGGCCGTCATCATCGAGGCCATCTATCCCGTCGGTTTCTATCGCAATAAGGCCGGAACCATTCATGATATCTGCCGGGAGTTGATCAACCGTCATCAGGCGCGCGTTCCGGATACGCTCGAAGAACTGCTCGCCCTGAAGGGGGTGGGCCGGAAGACCGCCAATCTGGTCGTTTCTCTGGGGTACGGCAGGCCCGCCATTTGCGTTGACACACACGTCCACCGGATTTCCAACCGCCTGGGATACGTTGCCACAAACACCCCGGAAAAGACAGAGGACGCCCTGAGCTCAAAGCTGCCCGCGCCTTACTGGACGCTTTACAACACGCTGATGGTGGCTTTCGGCCAGCATGTCTGCCGTCCCGTCTCTCCGTTTTGCAGCCGCTGCCCTGTGCGCAGTTATTGCGATCGGATTAACGTCGGCAAAAGCCGTTAATAAAATGAGAGCTTTGCCGCTTGCGAACTCTTTTTCAGCCATGATGCAAATCTCTTGAATCGTTAAAAAAGTGTTGACTTCACTCCTTACTGTGGCTATGATCCGCCCGCTTTCAGCATCCGGATTTTTTACGAAGTCATCGCCGTTCAGGGGGTAAATGATGGGAATAAAAGTAGCCATTAACGGTTTCGGCCGGGTCGGTCGCTATATCGTCCGGGCCTGTATAGGTTATGACGATATTGAGATCGTTGCGATTAATTCGAGGGCCAAGCCGGAAGTCCTGGCTCATCTTCTGAAATACGACTCCGTTCACGGAAAAATCGGCGCGGACGTCTCCGTCGAAGGCGGCAACCTGGTGGTAGATGGAAAAACCATTGCCGTGACCACGGTCACGCAGGATATTTCCAAGCTTCCCTGGCAAAAGATGGGGATTGACATTGTCCTCGAATCCACGGGAAAATTCAAAAAAAGGGATGAGCTGGCCGCGCATATTCGAGCGGGGGCCAGAAAGGTCATTCTGGCCGTTCCCGGCAAGGGGGTGGATGGAACCTTTGTCATGGGGGTCAATGAAAGCGCTTACGATCCGAAAAAGCATCACATTATTTCCAATGCGTCCTGCACCACCAACTGCCTGGCGCCGATAGCCAAGGTGCTGCATGATCATTTCAAGATTATCAGGGGGTTCATGACGACGGTCCATGCCTATACGATGGACCAGAGACTGTTGGACGGCTCGCACAAAGATTTGAGACGCTCCCGGGCGGCAGCGCTTTCCATCATTCCGACGTCAACCGGTGCAGCAAAGGCCATCGGCGAAGTCATTCCGGATTTAATGGGAAAACTTGACGGGCTGGCGCTGCGTGTGCCGACGCCGAACGTTTCCGTGGTGGATCTGGCCGTTGAAGTCGGGCGGCCCGTGACGGTCCATGAAGTCAACGGCGCGCTGAAGGCGGCTGCAAACAGTTATTTGAAGGATATCATGGCCTTCTGCGAAGAAGAACTGGTCTCCGTGGATTTCACCAGCAGCCCCTATTCTTGCATCGTGGATGCGCCCTTGACCGCCGTGCTTGCAGGCAATTTCGTTAAAGTATTTGCCTGGTACGATAATGAAAGCGGCTATGCCTGCCGGATGAGAGATCTGGCGCTTTATATCGGCCGGGAACTTTAATAACCGGGAATTCTCAGAAGCAGATATGATCAGACCGATTATTGCCGCAAACTGGAAAATGAACAAGACGGTGAGCGAATCGCTTGATTTCGTGAGCCGCCTGATGCAACTCGTTATCGGCATGAACGACAGGCAGGTGGTGATTGCGCCCCCTTTTACGGCGCTCTATGCTGTCGGAGCGGCCCTGAAAGGTTCGTCAATAGGGCTGGCGGCGCAGAATCTGAGTGAAAATAAAGACGGCGCCTACACGGGCGAGGTATCCGCACGGATGCTCGCAGATGCGGGCTGTACGCATGTGATTATCGGTCATTCGGAACGCCGGACCATTTTTGGTGAAAGCAATGATGTCATCCGTGCCAAAATCAGCATGGCGCTTCAATCCGGCATGCAACCCATTGTCTGTATAGGGGAAACCATTGAGGAACGGGAGTCTGGCCGGACTTTTGACGTCATTGCAAAACAGATCAAAGAAGGATTGAATCAAATCGAGACATCTGATATAAAACACATTATCATCGCCTATGAGCCGGTCTGGGCGATCGGCGCCGGAAAGACAGCAACGCCTGAACAGGCCGGGGAAGTGCATGGCTTTATTCGTAAACTGATGGAAGAGCGCTATGGGGAAGAGCCGGCCCGCCGGCTTCCCGTTCTCTACGGGGGGAGCGTCAACCCGGATAATATCGGCAAGCTCATGGCCCAGCCGGACATCAACGGCGCTCTGGTGGGCGGGGCCGGCCTGAACGTCGATACCTTTGGTAAAATTATCTCATTTTGAATAAAAGAGAGGTTCCTTAACGTGCAGATTTTCGTTACCGCATTACATGTCATTGTTTGTATTATTCTGATCCTCGTCATCCTGCTGCAGGCGGGGAAAGGCGCCAATATGGGGGCGGCATTCGGGGGTTCCAGCCAGACCGTCTTCGGCAGCAGCGGTCCGGCCAGTTTCCTCGGAAAAATGACGACCGTCGTAGCTATTCTCTTTATGCTTACCTCACTGACCTTATCTTACTCGGCGGTCCATAAGGGAAAATCGTTGATGGGCGGCGCCGCCAAGGCCGGAGTTGAGAAACAGGCGGCACCGGTCCAACCGCAGCAGCAGGCGGCGCCATCTCCTGGACCCGCGCCAACGGGCGCGACCGGCAAACCTGAACCGACCTCTCCCCAAAAGACCAAATAACGTTGGAATTGGACCGGTCATGGTTTTCATGTTGACAAACCCGCCCGCCGGGTGTTAGTAAAATCGACAGGGCGGCAATCGGCAGCCTGATCCGTTCGCCCCTGTCACGAAAAATGCCGAAGTGGTGGAACATGGTAGACACGCTATCTTGAGGGGGTAGTGAGTTACGCTCGTCCGGGTTCAAGTCCCGGCTTCGGCACCATTTTTTTCGCTCAGGAGTTGTTTTCAAGGTGTTATCCATCTTTCCGGGCGTTTCATCCAACTGCGGTCACTGGAGGGTTTTTGACTGCACAAAAGAAAGCGAGGGGACAGACATGAAAAAATTACTGCTCATCGTCATGGCGTGCTTCTTTATTGCCGGTTGCGGGGCGGCAGCCCGGCAGTCCGAATTCTGGAACCACTCATCGATGTATCAAACTTGGAGTCATCTGGGCTTCAGCTGGTGCGGATATAAGAAAGTAAGCATTGAGGATGCTCGAAAAAGCCGGGAACAGAAATGGTGGGGCATCCCGATATCGGCAGATCAGTCTAAATAATCATCGATGGGGCGAATATTCCTCAACAGGCCGGATGGTCCTGTCGGGGGATGGCTTTTATCAATCTCAAGAAATTCCGGCAAACCACGCTTTCCAGATCTTCCGAGCCGATCGTAAGGCGGGTGAGTTTTTGCAGCTCCTGGCCAGGCGACCCGAAGGGGAAGTCGCTGCCGAAGAGCAGCCGCCCGCTGCCGTACTTTTCCAAAAATCGGGATATTTCCCAACTCGACGCCAGCGCCGTATCGGCATAGATGGTTTCATCGTCCCAGACGCCGGAACGAAACAGCGCCTCAAAGCCGCCGTTCAACATCCCCAGGTGAGGAATAATAACCGGCGTCCGCCCATTTATCCGCTTTATCAGATAGCACGTATTTTCGAAGGATTCCTCTAAAAGAACGGGTAGTTGCAGGTCATAAACCTCCTGCAGGAAGGCCTCGCACAGGGGGTCGTCATAATGATAGACGGGCTCATCTTCGTGCCGGTGCCATTTCACGCCCTTGTATCCCTTCTTGAGCTCCTTTTTTTTGAAATCGTTCCAGACAAAATAGTAGGCAAAGACGTCTGTCCGCGATTGTTGAAGATTTAAAAGATACTCATTGGCCTTCTGCCGGCAGTTTATCCAGGCCAGGCTGTCCTGAAAATGATAGTCATAGCGGTCGTAGATGTCTTCGACCGGCGCAAAAAGACAGGCGCCGTCGATGCCGTCCTCGCGGAGATAGCCCTGAACAGTCTCAAATGGAAGGCGAACATTCTGATTGCCGCAATGCATGTGGGAGTCGATAATTTTCATGATCTTAGGGACGACTTCGTAAAAAGTCCGGATGCAGCGTTGCGCCATATCCTTCGTCGGCTTTCGCCGGCGCATCTGCAAACCGGCGAATGTCATGGACAGGCATCCCGGGCCACGGGGTTGGAGACTTGTACAAGCGTATGAATTTAGTGGGTTCCCCTTTGTTTCAGCCGGGGTGATGGTCTTAGATAAGTCCGGGAATAATTACCCTAATCCCGATTCGTGAGAAACTCGTCCCTGGCTAAACCAGGGCGCAGTAATCAGCCGCTCATTCCATGCTGATCGTTTTGTGTGCTGAATCAGGATGCCGGCGCATCTGACGCAGGCAACCTGAGCCTCCACGGCTTTATCAGCCATTGTCACGATCACAGGCTCCGATAGCGGCATCTCCAGTCTGTTGATGAAATCATCAAACTTATCCGACATGTTCCGTTACCCCCTGAACAAATTTTTGTAGTCTTCGCTCCCGTCAAAGATTTTTACGTACGCCGCAGTGACGAAGAATGCAGGATGGGGATACGACTCTGTCATGTCCCCAGGCATCCGGACTTTTTACAAAGCCGTAAAAGATCACTGGTGCCGTCCCATACAACAAACGCGCTGGACAGTAAAGAATGTTTTTTATACAGGAAAGTGCGGGCTGTTTTCTCATTTCACCGCAGAACCACCAGCAGCGACCGCCGGGATTCGGAAGTCAGGCGCGTCAGCGTCGCTTCAAATATCTTCTCGGATTCATAGGGTTGCATCATGACGACCTGAAAATTCCGGGTGATTCCCATCCAGGCCTGCCGGAGCTCGTTCTTGAATTCCTCGTGGCAGGTCTCGTCAATGAAATCCATAATATTATGACCGATCAATTCAACGCGGGATTTACCTGTGCATTCCAATGCCCGTTCCGTGATCCCATCGATTTTCCCCTCCCGATCCACGATAAAACCGATTTCTTCCTTGCCCTGGTGCTTGAGCAAACGGTCCCGGCTCTCGCGCATCCACTCATAGGCCGAGGTCAATTTATCATTGGCATCCTTGATCTCGATATTGACCTTCTGCAGATTTTCCTCGATCCGCTTGCGCTCTGTGATTTCCTGCTCAAGCGCTCTGTTTTTTATCATGATTTCATCAAGCTGTTCCCGGATCTTTGAGTGGAGAATGGCGTTTTCCAGAGCAAAACCCACTTCTCCCAGCATGATGGACAGGACCCGTTCATCATGTTCTTCAAAAAGTGCACGGGAGCCCTTGTCAGCCAGGTTCAACACGGCGATCATGCTGTGATCGGTGAAGACGGGCATGCTCAGAAATGAGGGGGATCCGTATTTGGGATCGTTTGGCTTTTGCGTCCTCGGGTCCGTTTCAATGTCCTGAACAATCATGGTTTTCCGGTCCTCGATGACATGCCTTAAAGCAGACTCATCGATATTGACGTATGATCCGTTCGGCAGCGCCCCTTCGGGAATCGAAGCAACCAGTCGCAGCCGTTTTGAATCGGCGTCGACGGTAATAGACCGATCCGACTTTCGCCTGCACAACCGCCATGGCCTTTTCCAGGACGGCCTTCAGAAGTTCCTCCACATGCAATGTTTTTCTGGCAATATCCGTCATTTCCTTGATGGCATTGAGTTCATAGACCCGTCGATCCAAAGCCTCCGTCGTCTTTTCCAAACGGTCCATAAGACGTGAAAAAGAGGCAGAAATCTCTTTCATTTCCGAGACGTCTTGCTTGATCACAAGCGGAACTGCGTCGCCGGCGCTGCTCTTTCGCAGCATGTCCACCACCGCCAGGACGCTGTCAAAAACATAGCGAAGGATCGTTAATCCGGCCAGCATCAAAAGCAGCGTCATGGCCAAAATGACAAGATGAGAGCTTTGAATTTTGTCATTTCGAGGAGCGGTAGCGACGAGAAATCTCCACACATTCAAGTTGTTACAGATTTCTCCCTCCGGTCGAAATGACAATATTGGCAGTTATGCAAAGCTCTCAAGATGTGAATAATCGAGAGAGATATTGGCGTCATAGATAATATAGGAGACGATAAAAACAGGGAGGAAAATCGTCAGGACGCCGATGACGTTGAAGCGGTAAATAAGACCGCGGTGGTGTTCTTTTGAAAATCTGGACTGGAACAGCATCGGCGCACCATCCTTAGGGGAACAAACGAACTGATTATAAAATTTCTATCATCCACGGATCATTCTGTCAATGGCGACGATTTCAAAAAATGCAACAACAAGGACGCATCATATGCATAGCTTTTGCTTTTTATTTGTGATAGAAAAGTAACGAGAGAACAATCCCGGCAACAGGCCTGATCCGACGCCATTTCCGGCTGTCCCCGACAACCCTGCGAGGCAAGGTCGATGCTCTACGGCAGATACATTTTTTTCTGCACGTTCAAAGACGACGCCGTTCTCCCCGAATACAAGGGTTCCACCTTCCGGGGCGTCTTCGGGCATGCCCTGAAAAAAGTTGTTTGCGCCCTGAGACGCGAAGATTGCAGTGATTGCCTGCTGCGCAGTCGATGCGTTTACGCACTTGTCTTTGAAACCCCTCAGCCGATCAACGCATTCGATCGCTCCCCGGCTGCCTTCAACCCATCATCCGAAGTTTCTTCCGTAAATGCCGCTGCGTTTCAAAATGAAACGATGCGGCGATCGTCCGCTCCCGGCACCGTTAGGCAGCGCGTCGCTGCCCCGCCTCATCCCTATGTCATCGAACCCGACGCAACACCGCAAACCCGCTATCGGCAGGGTGAGTCTTTCGATTTCACGCTGCTGCTCTTCGGCCATGCCAATGATTACCTGCCCTATTTTGTCTATGCCTTCGATCAGGTCGGGCAGTTGGGCATCGGCAAGCGGATCGACGGCAAAAGGGCGACTTTTTCGCTCAGAGAGGTCAGGGCAGGCAATATTGCTGTGTTTTCGGCGGAGAGCGGCAGAATCATAGAGGGGGCTTTTACCGAAAACCTCTTGCCGCAAGGCTGTCCCGATGACAAGCCAGGCGCCGTCAACGCGCTGGAAATCAACCTCCTGACGCCACTGCGCCTCAAATATGAAAATCATCTCGAAGCATCTCTGCCCTTTCATATCATCATCCGGGCCGCACTCCGTCGTATTTCCACCCTTCTGGACACCTACGGCGCAGGCGAACCCGCTCTGGACTACCGGGGCCTTGTCGCCCGCGCCCGTTACATCGAAATCGTTTCCTCCTCGCTACGCTGGTTTGACTGGCAGCGCTACTCCAACCGCCAGGATCAGGCGATGCTCATGGGCGGAATGATCGGCAAAATCCAGTATGCAGGCGATCTGGGCGAATTTATCCCCCTGCTGCGGTTTTGTGAAAAGGTCCACCTTGGCAAACAGACCACTTTCGGTCTGGGGAAATTCAGCATGCATCTTCCCCGCCCTTGACGGGAGGGGCTTCACTAAAAGGCGACCATGAAAACCATCCTTCTGGCCGTTGTGGGCCTCAGCCCGCAGGTGATTACGGAGACCCTTTACGCCCTGCATCAGCAGCAGCGCGGCGTGGACGTCATCCATGTCATTACGACGCGCCGCGGACGCGAAGCCATTGAAACCCATCTCCTTTCTCCCAAAGCGGGGAAGTACTTCCGCTATTTCGAAGAATACGGCATTACGCCCGGCGCAATCGATTTCGGCCATCAGAATATCCACACCGTCTCAAACGAGGAAGGCATTGAAATCGACGACATCGAAAACGAAGACGATAACGAGCGGTTTCTGCGCAAATGCCTGGAACTGACCTTTCGCTTTACCGGCGACGACCAGACATCGGTCTTTTTTTCCATCGCCGGCGGCCGCAAGACGATGAGCGCCTGCCTCATGACGGCGGCACAGTTCTACGCGCGCCCCCAGGATCGCGTCTATCACGTCCTGGTCTCGCCGGAGTTTGAAAACAGTGAGAACTTCTTTTACCCGCCGCTGATTCCCGGCCCCGTGGAACTCAGGGACCGGCAGGGCCGGCGTATCATTCGGAAATCCGATCATTCCCAGATCACGCTGCTGCACGTCCCCTTCATCACGATTCGCGATCAGCTCGCGCCGGGCTTGCTGCAGGCGCCCGCGGATCCGGAATCCCTGCTTTTTACGCTGATCCGGGACGATCAGTATGGATTGACCGTGGACCTGACCGCCGGAAAACTGATCTACAAGAATCAGGCGTTCGCGATGATGCCCGCCCGCCTGGCCCTGTATGCCTTCTTTGTGATGCAGAAAAAGAACTGTCCCAAGGACGCCATTTCCCCCAAAAATCATCCATTTGCTCACATGAAGGAAACGCCGGTAGCGCAAGCATCCCCTCCTCCCGCGAAAAGCGATAAAATCGCAGCGACAACCAGCCCCCGGCTACAACGATGCCGCAACTGCACGGACTGCTATCTCGATTTCGCCGGGATCAGCGCCCGCCAGGATGAAATCACAAATCATTACAGGCACATCGGACGCAGCCGCGATGTGTGCGACCTGAGCGATTCCGGCATCATCGGTCTGACGGCGGAGAACTTCAACGCCTACAAGGGCAAGATCCGCAGGGATCTGGCCAACGCCTTCGGCCTTTATACCGCCGGCGCCTTGACCATCGAAGGCAGGGGCCGCAAACCCGACACGCGCTACGGCATCCGCATGGACAAAGACAGAATTCGTCTGATTCTTTGACGCGCTCCGCAAATTGCGAATCGTGGCATGAACTCCGGGGGGGAAAGCCCTATCTCTCCGCTTGAAGGCGCCGCTCATGACGGGCGACCCGGAGTTCAGAAAACTCGCCGACCGGATCGATGTGCAGTGGATCCACACATAGGCGGAATCGTTTGCAACGTTGCAGTTGTTGCGAAAGGCGGAAGACGTAAATATCATGGGTCAAAAACGAAGAGACGTGGAGTTTCCCACACATTAGAAGGAGGGCCACATGTTTTTCATCTCAAGATTCAAGGATGTGGAAAGACGGGAATATGAATGCGAGGTGGTAACACCGCTGTTTCTGGGTGGGGCTGATCCGAAAAAGGCAGAACTGCGCGCACCGCCGGTCAAAGCGGCCATGCGCTACTGGTGGCGGGCGCTGTATGATGGCAGCGATGTTAAAACGATGGCAAACGATGAAGCAGCCATCTTCGGTTCAACAGACAGAAAGGCAGTGGTATCGGTAAACCTTGACATTCAAAACGTGAAGGCCACTCCGGAAAGTTTGCCATCTGGGAAGATGGTGCCGGTCGAGGGAAAATCCTATAAGACTTCTATCATTAATTACCTATCCTATGGCCTGTTTGAATATAAAAGTGACGTCAAGAAAAATGTTTATACCAAGGAGCATATAGAACCCAATGCACGTTTCAAAATAATCGTTTCGTTTCCGAGGACGGTAGAAGCCGATATTATCAAAGCCCTGAAAGCCATGATCTCCTTCGGCGGCCTCGGCGCCCGTACACGGAACGGCTTTGGATCGCTGCACTGCGATGAACTTATGGACCATAATTTCAAGAAAGATGGCCCCTTGAAGTCTTTTACCGCCTTTTCTGAGGGAGCGCGCCTCTTCAATCAATTCCATGTCCATAAAACATGGCATGACGCCTTGTCCGAAATAGGGGAGGTTTACCGTCAAGCCAGACTGAATCTTGAAGGAAAACAGCACGAGTGGACCAAAAGGGCGCTTATTGCCATGCCCATCGAAGCAAAAAACGAGAAAATACCGACTCATATCAGCAGCGGCCGTCACGCCAAGCCGTACTTCCTCCACGTCAATAAAACCGACGGCAAATATCGAGGCCAAATCTTGTTTTTGCCATATCTGTACAAGGCAGGGCCGAAAGATACAACGAACAGGCTCAGAGAATACGAGGAGGCCTGCAAGAAAATGAACGAGGAAATTACAAAGGGCATGGGAGGTGCGAAATGACCTGGACAAAACCAGATATCTCCTATTGGAACAACAAATTTGCAGCCTACTGGCACGACCCGATCGACAAGGTCCTCAGCATTCAAAAGCATGAAGAGAGGGCGGCCGATTATTTGCAGATATTCGGGATCGACAGGCCGAACGATGAGTTCTGGAAGAAGGCGGATGCCATTGCCGCCGGATTTGAACGGGGCCAGGTTCCAACATATAGCACAGATGAAAACAAAAACGGCGCGGTTGATTTCGCCAGATCACCGATCATAACCCATCCCACATCAGGGGAAAAGGGTCTGCTGAAGATTATGGGAAATGTTATGCCGCCCGATGATATTCATGCCGCCATCAAGGACTTTCTAAAAAGGAATATCGGTATGGAAGCGAGCAAGGGCGATTACGCCGCCCGTTTCGAACAGAACCCAGATCGCTTTGCCGTTGCCCGTCTTCTCTATACGCATCTTGTGTTGCGCTTTATCCTTGCTGAAAAGAACATCGGCGGTCTGGGTGCATTGTGGCATCGCATCCCTGCCGATTCGCGCTTTCCCGACCATTCCATCTGGCAGCATAACGCCCTGTGTTCCGCAATCAGTTCCTGTATCGAGCTTGGCGGCAAATCGGAAGAGGCGGCCCTGATGGTCTTCTCTATTACACCAGTGCAGGTATTCATTTCCCGCGCCAGGAAAATGCGAGATTTCTGGATGGGCTCCATTCTCTTGTCCTGGCTGGCGTTTGAAGGACTTCGCTGGGTGATGGAAAACCTGGGCGCTGACCATGTCCTTTACCCTTCCCTGGTGGATCAGCCGCTTGTCAACGCATATCTTGAAAGGGAATGGGAGGTGTCGGGTGTCTTCCAACCCTCCATGTGGGAAAAGCAGCCCAGCGAGATCGCAAGCCTGCCCAATAAATTTTTGTTTCTTATCCCCTTCGGAAAGGCGGAAGAAATCGCCTTGGAACTGAAGCAGGCCATTGCTGAAAAATGGGCGGCGCTTGCGGACTTGACGAGTGCATATCTGATTGAAAAGAAGGACTTGCAGGAAGAAGAAGCAAAATACATCAGGGCTATGTTCACCAGACAGACAACCCGTTTTTGGGAGTTACAATGGGCATCGGTAAGATTGGCCGACCAACAAGACAAGACAGAACTGGCAGCCCTCCTGGATGAGGGCCAATGGAAAGATCAAATTTCTTATCTGGAGGCGATCAAGCCGATACTGGAGAAGAAGGGATATTCGGTAAAGGATGTCAGCCGGGGAGTTCTGTATTCCACAAGCCACAGCCTGGTTCAGTCGGCGCTTGCCGCAGAGAAGCTAAAGCGTTCAATAATGCGAGCGGAAGAACCGGGTGAAAAATGCCAGATGTGTGGAGAATTTGAGGTACTGCACGCCACAGATAGTAGCAAGACAAGTGCATCAGGTTATAAAGACAACATGGCAAGTTTCTGGAACCGATTCGTGAATGACGACGATTTCAATGAAAACGAGCGTCTCTGCTCAGTCTGCTTTATCAAGCGGTATGCCCCACGGGTATTGAAAAAAGATAAGGATCATATCCTCAACAGTGTTTTTCGTGATGCAGATCGTTTCCCTTCAACGACCATGATGGCGCTGCATGATTATTTCCGCCGCAATAAAATCAATGATGAAAACATTAAAAGGGAAATGGCCGACAATCTTCATAAAAGTAATACAGATGATGTGAATGTAAAAGGCAAAGAAAAAATCAAAAACCATGACAAGTATTACGCCATTCTCCTGATGGACGGCGACCATATGGGAAAACTGATCAACGGCGAGACCATTGCCGCAACCTGGCAGGGAATCATGCCCCCCGAAATAGCCAAGAGATTGATAAAAGACGGTTTCGATCCCTCATATAGAGATGTGTGGCGCAAAATTTATAGTGATGCCAAATTGAATAAAAGATTGGTCACTCCGGCGATTCATGCGGCCATATCAGAGGCGTTGGGGGATTTCTCTATTTATGGCGTCGCCCCCATCATCGCCCGACACAGCGGGCGTTTGATCTATGCGGGCGGCGACGATGTCTGCGCCTTTCTGCCCATTGGTTCGGTCCTGTCGGCGGCGCGGGAAATAAAGGATTATTACGCATCCGCATTCCGGTTTATTGGTCTGGACCGAACAACAACGGCGATAGAGAACGAATGGACACCCCTTCCCGGAAAACTGTCTGTCAATCTTGGCATGGGGAAAGATATCTCCATATCCGCCGCCATCCTGATCTGTCATCACAAGGAAAGCCTGACCCAGATGATTGAACGGGCGCAACAGTTATTGAAAGAGAAGGCAAAGGAAAAGGCTGAACGCAACGCCTGCGCCATAGAGTTGCGGAAACGGCATGGCGGCTCCCGATTATTTACGAGAAGGTGGACTGAAAATGAAACATGGGATGCCTTTGAAACCATCGGGAAGATGACTGGCGAGAAGCGCAGGCAGGTTTCCCATTCCCTGTTGTACCGTCTTGAAGAACTGCGACCAGGCATTACAGCCATGATGGCACATGGAGTTAACGTGGAGAATAACCTGAGGAAATTTGTTGCAAAGCAACTGGCCCGGTCGGGCATAAAATCAGATGCGGCCGTAGAAGAAAAAATACCTGAATGGCTCGTCCACATCATTTGGGATCAGACTAATAAAAATGAGCCATTCACTCCGGAAGGATTGCTGATTGCCGGATTTATTGGCGAGGGGGGAGAATAATGACTGACTGGTACAGCTTTACGCCACAGGACACGTTATACTTTCGCGGCGCGGAGCCGGCGAATATGGGCGAAAACCACACCGCCTCAATGATTTTTCCGCCGCCCGCCCACACGATAGCCGGTGCGTTGAGGACAGCAGTGCTGGTTCAGAACGACATCGCTTTTGCCGATTACAACAGCAGGAAGTGCCCAACCGAAATCATCGACGCCATTGGCAATTCCGGCGAGGACAGCCCCTTTGACATCCTCGGCCCGTTTTTTTCCTGTGGTGACCATCTATGGATTCCCTGCCCCTTCATCTGGTTTTCAACGAAGAATGGGAAAACGAATGCAGAATCAAAGTTGCGCAAAATCGTGGTCAGCGCGCCAATCAAAAAAACATCGTTGGTAAATACGGCAAGCGGCGAACAACTTTTCTGGGCACAGGGGAATGACCTCGAATCTCTGGGCGGTGATTGGGTATGCATAGATGAAATATGCACAGCGACCACGGAAAAAAGAATCAAAAGCAGCGGGGATTTGTTTGTCAGCGAAATTCATACAGGTATCGCCCTCGATGTGAAGGACAAGCGGCGCACGGCAAGGGAGGGGCACCTCTATTCCTTTGTTCATGCCCGGCTGTGCGCAGGCGTGAAGCTGGTTTTTGGTGCCACAAGGGAATTGCCGATGAAGGATTCCGGCGTCCTGAAGCTCGGTGCGGAACAGCGATTTGGAGAATACAGAAAGATCGGTAACGTTGCATTACCGCAGAGCACATCCGGTCTTTACATGACCTTATCCATTCTGGCGGGTAATGAAGTGGCAAATCGCCACTGCGTTGCTACGGGAAGGATTCGCTATTATGGCGGGTGGGATTTACACAAAGGGTTCCATAAGCCGATGAAGGGATTCTTCCCGGCGGGGAGCGTCTTCGATAAAAAAATAAACGATAACTGTATCGAACTTTAGGAGGGAAGCCATGCTGAAAAGAGACCTTTTTTCCATTTGTGCGTTTTACGCGGTATCGCCCATACATGCGGGCAGTGGGGCGTCATTAGCCGCAGTTGACTTGCCCATTCAGCGGGAGCGCCACACCAACTGGCCCCACATCCAGGCATCTGGCGTGAAGGGGGCAATGCGAGCGCATTACCGTGATTTTGCGGAGGATAAAACGCTCATCAATTTTCTGTTCGGGTATGACAGGGACGATAAGGAATACCATGTCGAATATTTTAAAAATGAGAAGGAAAAGCAGGAAGTAAAAGATAATTTCCCCGGCGCTGTCGCCTTCTCCGATGCCAAGTTGTTGGCATTCCCCATCCGCTCGAATGTGGCGCCCTTTGTATGGATAACCTGCCCAGCCGTATTGAAGAGACTCAGCAACGATCTGGCTTTTGCCAAACTACAGGCAATCGATGGTATTCCGGATATCGTTGGCGAGACCGCTTTGTGCCTTACGGGCGACGTTTCTGGAGACGTTATATTGGAGGACATGGTCGTCAATGTTGCCAAAGAAACGATACCTAATCCTATTCCTGACGGTTTCCCCCAACTGGACAAACTCCTGCTCGTTTCGGATGCTGTGTTTAAATATGCCGTCGAGTCCTGCACAGAAATTCAGACACAGATCAAGATCGATTCCCAAACCGGCACAGCAGCCGGCGGTGCACTCCGCTATCAGGAGCTCCTTCCCGCCGATTCGGTGCTCTACTCCGTGGTCTATTACAGTCGCGCCGTCTTTGACAATTCCTTGCAGGCCGACACTGTGCGCCAGCATGTCGAAGATGTCATCACGAATTTCATGCAGATCGGCGGCGATGAAACCCTCGGGCGGGGTATCTGCAAAATCAACTGGATTGCGGGAGGTGGCAAATGAGAACGATGGCGCAGAAGCGGGCTGAATATGCGTTGCGAGAAGTACTGGAGGCAAAAAGCAAAGTCGATCCAGAAAAGCTCTCGTCATTTTCTGCGGGGGCGCCATCCATGCTTCTTCAAAATGGTTTTGGTCAGACCCTTGCTTTCTGGCTTGCAAAGGGAAGATCGGAACATATGGCGATTTTTGACATTTTGGCGAGATGGCTCAAGCAGACGGACATCAAACATTTTGGTGAATGTAGACAACCAAAGGACTTTATTCATAAATTATCGACAATGGAGCAACAAGAGTACCTGAAGAATCAGAACGAAACCCTGGCCCTGCTTGAGTGGGTTAAGCGCTTCGCCAATGCTGATTTGTCGTAAAGGAGGGCACCGTCATGGCCTTTTATCCGTTCTATAAGAAGCTCAGAGATTCATCCCAGAACATGCAGAAAGGCAACTTCGGCCTTTGGTACAACAAGTTCATTCCCTTGAGCGGTGCATTCAAGCCGTCCGATGAAAACGGCAAAGATACCATGCCTGTCGAGCATTACTTCAAACGATACGAAAAGATGAAAAACAACGCGGCTGACATGCTCAAGCGGAAGCATGAGGAACTTGATAATTATTGCATAAATTTTCCACCCGGCAAGTATGAGGAGGTCGTCATTTGCGCTACGCTCAGTTCACCTTTGATCACCGGCATCGGCGAATCGCATCCACATGAGGTCAGTATGGTGTTTGATCACAACATGGGAATTCCCTACATTCCAGCATCGGGCGTGAAGGGGATAACCCGCTTTGTGCATACCGTTATGCAAATTCCTGAAGCCATTGAAAAAGATGCCATTGAAAAAGGTTATTTCAATGACGAGGCTGGCTGGACATATGTACCCGACCTTTTCGGAACACAAAAAAGTCGGGGCAAGGTCGTATTTCTCGACGCCTATCCAGAAACGGTTCCTTGCCTGCACACCGACATCATGAATCCTCACTACGGTCCATATTACAGCGACGGCGCGCCTCCGGCTGATCATCACAATCCGACGCCCATAAAATTCCTCACTGTTGCCAAGGGGACAACCTTCATCTTCCGTGCTGTTGCCGAAAAAAAAGAGAACTTGCCGGAAAAGGTGAGAGCGGCATTGACGAAAGCCCTGACCGAAGAAGGCGTAGGCGCGAAAACAGCCGTCGGGTATGGCCGGTTTGTAATTGATGAGAAGGGACACGCCCTGCTGTTGGAGAAGCGCGCGCAACGTCAGCAAGCGGAGGAAAACCGTCGATTTCCTTGGCGTAATTATGTAACACGCATCGATCAGGTTGACGATTGGGGAGAATTCAAACAGCGCATCCTCGACAACGAAAAACTTGCTGCTTATCGGAATGTAAGGGAAGTTGCTGAAACCGTAAGAATTAAAGCCCTGGAAATCCGGCAGAAATGGCAGAAGAGTTGGGAAGAGAAGCGGGACCATCAAATAGCGGCATGGCTGGAACCCGCCGGCATCACTTGGAGGGAATCGCAGCCCGAAAGGGATACAGATAAAGAAGGACGGTCTTCAGATTATGAAAAGATTGAGAAATTGAGCGATTGGGGTGCTTATAAATCAGCAAGCATCGACCCCTCAAAGCTGGCCATTGATGCCCTGCATCTACTAAAGAAAAAAATGGAAAGCTGGGGATGTCAGGAAAAAAACGCCAAAGAAGACAAGAAGCTGGGCTATAAGAGGGTAAAGGATGTGTTGAGACAATCACGCGGATAATGGTGCGTTATGCCCACTTGCTGTTTGAAAAATATGAAAACTTTCGACGCATTGACCCACATGATGGATCTCAGACATTTGCCCCTGCCGATCTCTCAAAACTTGGCGACCGCTTCCGCGTGAAGGGGAAGTGAATGATATGATTGCATATTTACCTTGCAAATTTGCAATCATAATGCAAATTTTTATGTGAGCTCGGGATAAAGCGGGCTTTCGAAATATCCAGATAGACGGATGACACGATAAGGCAATAGACATCAATCTGTAAAGAGAGAGACCATGATGCCAATGAATAGTGAAGCCATGCCGAAAACCATGATCATGTCCCTGGGCGGTTCGCCGGAGCCGCTGAACAAAAGCATCGTTAGTCATCGACCGGAAAATATTATTTTTCTCGCGTCTCATGATTCCGTGGCCCTCGCGGGCGACATCCTGAAAAAACTGGATTTCAAGCCCGCCGCCGTCTATGAAATCACCGACGATCCCAATAGCATGTTCGAATGCTACAAGAAAGCCCGTCGTTGCGTGGATCGAACGAAAAAGATGGGCGTCGCGCCGCAAAATGTCATTGTGGACTATACGGGCGGCACCAAAGTCATGACAGCAGCCCTCATCCTGGCCACCATCGGTCAGCCTTTTCAATTTAACTATGTTGGCGGGGAACAGAGAAACAAGAACGGTCTGGGTGTAGTCATGGACGGCCATGAAAAGATGTTCGCCGAAATGAATCCCTGGTGGCTCCTCGCTAAAATGTATGGGTAACCCGGTTCGGAACATGATAGAGGTCCGTCATCAAGGAATGAGAAAGGTTGATACGGATCTTCATGAGAGACACTGATTTATTTCAGTTGGCATTGGGTTTGACACCGCCAAGGCATGTGGCGTCGAGTGAGTTTGATCCGGAAAAACATCGGCTGGACATTGAGATTGATTTTCCTCGGGGCAGTCAGTTTGCCTGTCCCATTTGCGGCAGAGCAGGATGTCACGCATACGACACG
>JAUSOK010000017.1 GCA_030656035.1 Syntrophales bacterium | reverse complement strand
AGCTCCGCTATGCCGTTTTACGGCATTATAATTGGAAGTAACTTACGTTTTTAACAAATTCATTATTTCTGGTAAATATCAAGAAATATTAACAACTTACAATGTGTTTGCAAATTTAAGTTCCTTGAAAGTCGGAGATTCCCCGCAGCTTGCTGCGGGGAGATTCAAAACGGTCTCCTAAGAGAGATTACAAACCCCGCTTTATGAGCGTGGAGCTTCACCACTCCTTCCCTATCTTGAAGGCCGTGGCGATAGCCTCTCCGAGACGATGGTATTCCCTGGTACCGGGAATGTAAATCAGGGGATCGATCCTTTTCGTGTCGGTTTTCCCCTGTACCTTGCAACTATCGGCGATGTAAGTTTCAATGATTTCACCAATCACAAGGATATGACTCCCCATGTCCAGATAATGGATAACCTTGCACTCAAGATTTACCGGACATTCCCGAATAAGAGGGGCTGTTTTCAGTGTTCCGTAAAATACCCTGAAGATTTGAGACTTATCTTTGTCTTTGCCGGAATAGAGACCGCAGTAGTCGGTCTCTTTAACCATAGTGGAGGAAGGAACGTTGATGGAAAACGTCTCATTTTTTCTAATCCCTTTCAGGGTATACCGGTTTTTGCGGATGGCGACAGAAACCGCTGGCGGTTTTTGTGATGCTATCCCGCACCAGGCCACTGTCATGAAGTTTACTTTTTCATTTACATTAGTGCCTACCAGAACAGCAGGCATTGGATAGAGCAATGTCTGTGGACCACATTTGGTCTTTTCCATTTTATTCCTCCTTATTTCTTTTGACAGACGGGTAATTGAATGAGTACTTCATAGATAGATACCAGAGCTTCGATAAAAAATCCAATCCGGAGATGATGTTTATTACAATTTCCAGGGTACCGTAAAAGACGGGAAGGGGAGGGCAGCAACAAGATATGTCTTTGAAATTATTGGTCTTATGCAAAAGTAAAATTTGGTGTGCATTTTTTTTGCTTTATGGTAAAAAATAGGCGTGATGGCGCGAGGCCTTTGAGAATCTATCGGCATATTAGCTTTTGAGAGGCGAAGAAAGATAAAAAATTGACAGGGAGGGTGTATATGGACCCGCAGATATTGAGTGAATATTTCAAAAGATGCTTTCTTGCCGTAGATGGTCTCTGGTTTATGATGCTGGAAAAAACAGATTCATTTGATAAAGCCCTTGAGGTTGATAGCATGGTATGGAAAATACTGCCTAAGATACAGGCCAGAAAGATAAAAGAATTATTTGGGGTGGAAACTGCCACCGAGGAAGACCTGATAAGCGCCCTCAAGTTCAAGATGGATGCCGAAGATTTTGTGAGCGAGCTTTCGAAAAAAGATTCTCAGATTGATATCACCATAAAGGAATGTCCCTGGTTTACTCTGTTGAAAGAAGCGAACCGGGAGCACCTGGCAGGGAAGATCGGTGAGTCGATATGTACTGTCGAGTATGGTATCTTTGCCAGGGAATTCATGGAAGATATCGATTTCGAGGTAACGTCGCGGTTGTGTACGGGAAGCGAGGCCTGTTCGTTTATGTTTAAAAAAAGAGGTTAATGGATATTTATCCGCATAATGAATAATATGCTTGAGAAAATTTTTAACCTCAGAGAACGCGGCACAGATGTTAAGACCGAAATCCTGGCAGGAGTTGCCACGTTTTTGACCATGGCCTATATTATCGTGGTCAATCCGGCGATCCTGTCGAAAACGGGCATGCCATTTTCCGGGGTTCTTTTTGCGACGGTCCTGGTCTGTGCATTCAGCTCGATTGCAATGGGACTGTATGCTAATCTGCCATACGGTGTTGCGCCTGGGATGGGCATCAATGCCTTTTTTACATTTACCCTTGTTCTCGGAATGGGTGTCAGGTGGGAAACGGCACTCGGTGCTGTATTTGTTTCCGGAATAATTTTTATTATCTTGTCGGTAACCGGTGTCCGGACCGAAATCATAAAGGCCATTCCTAATTCACTGAGGTATGGCGTTGCTGTCGGAATCGGGATTTTTTTGGCATTAATCGGCCTGGAAAGTGTCGGGTTCATCGTTTCAAAGAAGGCAACCGTCGTCGGTTTTGGTAATCTTAACCTGGTTATAATCCTCTTTTTGGTCGGATTGATCTTGACTTCGATTCTGGTTATCAAAAAGATCCGCGGCGCATTTATTATAGGAATTACAGCTACTTCGGTGATTACACTGGTTACTTCAGTTATCGGTATGTCAGCAGGGTGGCTGACCAGGCCAATCGTAACAATTCCGGAGGGACTGTTTGCTTTACCGACGCTTGACGTTTTCTTTAAACTGGATATTGCCGGTGCATTAAGTTTCGGGATGATTTTGCCTGTTTTTACACTCCTTTTTACCGATATGTTTGATTCGATTTCGACGTTTCTTGGTGTGGCCGAGGTTGCCGGTCTCATCGATGAAAATGGTCAGCCGGTAAATGTCGAAAAAGCACTGTTAGCAGACGCATTTTCAACAACTATTTCAGGGCTTTTAGGATCTTCTTCGGGTACAACTTATATAGAGTCGGCCGTCGGGGTAAGAGAGGGGGCCGAACCGGTTTGACGGCGGTTGTAATCGGGCTTCTTTTTTTACCATTCATGTTTTTATCGCCCCTCCTCTCACTTATTCCTGCCATAGCCACAGCCCCTGTCCTCGTTCTGGTTGGTGTTTTTATGACCCAGCCCCTGATGAAGATTGACTGGAAAAACTTTGAAGAGGCAATTCCCGCCTTCCTTGCCGTTATACTGGTGCCTCTCACGTACAGCATTACCCAGGGAATTATATGGGGCTTTTTGACCTACACGATTATCAAGGTTTTTCTCGGGAAGGGGAGAGAAGTCCACTGGATGCTTTATATAATTGATGCGTTTGCAATTCTCTCTCTGGTGGCGCCGTTACTTTGATCGGCAATGTGAATCTCCTGCCCAGAAGCCCGGGGTTCCCAAGATGTGCTCCCGGTCACTCCCTCATGTCGTTTTTCCCAAAGGTCTCTTTAAAAATAATGATTAGATGAAAAGAGGGGGTTTTATGGCCGAACCCGTCATTTTAGAAATCCGCCGTGAAGTTTACATAACATATCTTATCAGACGTTATGTTTTAATCAGTTTTCAGGGCAAATATCAGCCCTTCGCTGTTTGATGATTTTATTTAGCTTTTGGGGAATCGTTAAAGAATTGTTAGAGTCCTTCTTTGGATAGTTTTTTTATGAGCTCGGTTTGTTGTTTTGTCAGTTCCTTGGGAACGGCTACTGTGATTTTGATGTACTGATCACCTTTCCCTTTCCCGATCAGTTGAGGAATGCCGTAGCCTTTCATTCTTATTTTCGTATTGTTTTGAGTTCCTGCCGAAATCTTTATTCTTTTTGCGGATCCGTCGAGCGTCGGTACGTCAATGGTCGTGCCAAGGGTCGCCTCGGAGAACATGATCGATTTTTCCATGTATATATCATCTCCATCCCGTGTAAAGATCTGATGTGGTGTGATATTCATTTTAAGATACAGATTGCCCGGTGGGCCGCCATTGGTACCGGGCAGACCCTTACCTGCAAGTCTCAATTTTTTGCCGGAATTGATCCCCGGGGGTATCTTTATATTAATCGATTCCGTTTTTCCGCTCTTTTTCACAGAGAGCTTCTTCTCAGCGCCAAAGGCCGATTCTTCAAGGGTTATTGATATACTGTACTCCAGATCTCCCCCTTTTTGCGGGACCGGTCTCCCATAGGTTTCACTCAATGGATCTGTTGTTCTATAAGTGAAAGATTGGTTCCCTCTGCCGCCGCCCAGCCCGCCAAAGCCGAAGCTTCTCAGTATTTCATTCAGATCAAATTCCCTGAAAATGTCTTCCTGCGTGAATCTCTGCCTGAATGTGTCAGCCCCGAACGTATCGTATTCTTTACGTTTTTTGGGATCGCTCAGGACGGCATAGGCTTCACTTATCTTCTTGAATTTTTCTTCCGCCTTCTTGTCGTCGGGATTTCTGTCAGGATGGTATTTGAGCGCAAGTTTCCTGTAAGCCTTTTTTATATCTTCCTTACCGGTAGTCTTCTCTACGCCTAATATCTTGTAATAATCTTCTGCCATGGTCCTCTAATCGCTTTTTTCGCTGTTATAACCATTAATCTATTAATAACTTTTCACTTGTCAAGGTTATCCGGGCTATACCACCAAAAATCATTATTACTAACCGGATCGTAAAATCTGTATTTATTTCCTACCTTTATGAGAGATGCATAGTCCATTTCGTTGTTTTCGTGGATCAGCCTGCCCGCTGTCATCATGAATCCAATAAAAAAGCCGTGCTTTTTAACTGCCTGAAGGCTGTACGCAGCACATGTAGGATACATCGAGCATCGGTCTCCGTCAACCGGAGATATGTATTTGCTAAATATTTCAACACCTTGAATCAATAAATAGCCTGGAAAAGACGGCAATATCACAACCTTTTCTTCCTGCGCCGGATTGTTAAAATTCCAGGGTGTGAATGAGTCGCTATTTCCGCCATAACAGGGAACGCTCAAGCCGACAAATACCGTCAATATTATTATAATCCGGAAATTTTGCATGCAATAAGTGCCTAAAGTTTGAAGTGCCTAAAGTGAACTAAAGTTTGCAGGGCTAAAGCCCTACCCTACTTTGTGTTTTTTGCCCTTTACCTTTACCTTTAGCCTTTTACCTTTTACCTTCAACCTGTTATATTCAAAACCTCATACTTAATATCACATAATTGGATGATCTTTTATTATCATGGTAGTAGGAAAGAGAGGTCCTGTTTCTCAGGTTTTCGAAGAATTCTTCTTCAACTTTTTTGTTATATTTATGAGCGCTGCTGACAGCGCTGTAAATATTGCCTGAGTACCAGCCGAGTTCGAAAAATGTGACTACGCCGCCAGCAACATACTCTCCATCATCAAAAAGTTCAACTGCCGCCCAGATAAATGCCCCATTCAGTAAAAAGGCAACGAGAGCATCACGCGGTCTTTCCGTGTATAAGTGCCCTGCACCCGGTACGATAGCAGCAAGGACTCCCGCTGTGGTGGGGGATTTTCTGGGAAGATTGTCAATATTTTCAAGGCCTGATGAGAAAATTTTTGCTCCGGGGGAGAGAACGCTTTTTTCGGGAATCCTTGAAAAAGCCTCGCCTGCCCTCTTCCACTCTTTCATATCGACAAGAAGAAGGGCCTTCTGGTAGATCGCCCTATTTTTGCTTTCTCCGGAACCTGCTTTGATTATCTCTTCGAAAGTTGATAGGGCATCATTGTGTTTCTTGAGATTTTTTTCTGCCATCCCTTTGAGATACAGGGCGTCATTCAACATAGAGCTGGAGGAAAATTTGGCTTTAAACACATTTAGGGCCTCAACAGCCTCTGCCCATTTTTTTGCCTCGAAGTAGCTTTCGCCTATTCTGAAGTAACACTTTTCGGTCTTTTTTTCTTCCGGAAAGAAGAATATAAATCTCTTATATTCGGTTATAGCCCTGTAAAAATCGCCCTCTTTGAAAAGGCTTTCCGCATATCCGAAATGTTTCTCGATATTATCCTTCTCCCCTCCCCTCACCTCCTGCGGGCATATGATGAGAAGGAATATAACACTAAAAAACGTAATATTGATGAGCACTTTGTGTATATTGTTCAAGCTTTTCTTCCAAGATTGAAGGCGGCAATGTTTTCTTTTATTACCTTTTCAGGGAAGGAGGTGCGAATCACACTTTCCCAGATTCCGGCCTCAATCGTATCCAGATATGCCGATAAGACCCCCAGTATGGCAGTGTTTACCGTTCTGATATTCCCCGCCCTGACAGCGATGTCCGATGCATTCACTATCTTGACGATTTCGAAATATTTTCTAACTGTTTCAGGTATATCTTCAGGATAAGTTGCATCTCCGAGATTTACAGAAGGCGGATACAGCTCTGCGTCGTTTATTATTACCATTCCATTTGACTTGAGATAATCCAGATATCGAAGCGTTTCCAGCTTCTCGAAAGAGATCAGTATATCAATATCACCTTTCCTGGCGATCGGAGAAAAAACCTTTTTGCCGTATCTGACATGGCTGGTTACGCTTCCGCCCCGCTGTGCCATGCCATGCACCTCGCTTTTCTTGACGTCGTAGCCAGCTGTCATCATAACTTTACAGATAATCTCACTGGCAAGAAGAATTCCCTGTCCACCCACACCTGCCAGTAGCATATTCTTGCCACCGTTTATCATACTGTCAAACCTCCTCTATTGCTCCAGCACTGCATAACTGCTGACATAAAGTGCAGCCATTACATAAGGAGGTATCGATTACAGCAATTCCCTCCTGCTTTTTTGTTTTCTTTTCAATGCTGACTCCGGACATATCTTCAAATCTTTTCCATGAGATCGGCGGGCAGCCAAGTCCCAGGCATGCCTTACAGCCGGTACACTTTTCGTGATTAACTTTCAGAGGTTTTATCGCATCAGCTTGATCCCTCTTGAGCAGTACACATGCTCTCCTTGATATGACAACGGAAGGACCATCCTTTGAAAGTTCTTCTTTCATGACTGTCCTTGTATTTTTTATATCGTATGGATCTATTACTCTAACGCTGTCGATACCCAGGGCTGAGGCGAGTACGGCAAAATCCAGGGTTTTTGTTTCTTCTCCCTGAAGGGTGAATCCGGTAGCCGGATGTTCCTGCATACCTGTCATTGCCGTTGTTCTGTTATCACATATTACAATGACGGCATTGCTTTTGTTGTAAACCATATTTAGAAGAGGTGTAATGCCTGAATGTATAAAGGTAGAGTCGCCAATTACACCGATTACTTTCCCTTTCCCTTTATCTTTCAGGGCCTTACTCATTCCATGGCTCATTCCTATACTGGCACCCATACAGATACAGGAATCCAGTCCCTCGAGGGGTTTCATAAACGAAAGGGTGTAACATCCTATATCGCCAGCAACAAAGGCCTTCAGTTTTCCCAGGACATAGAACAGTCCCCTGTGCGGGCAGCCGGGGCAGAGATTTGGCGGTCTCGGGGGGATTGTGAGCTGTGAAAGGTCTATCAGATTGCCATTGTTCCCCCCTATTGCTGTTTTCACCACTCCGGGGTCAAACTCATTTGTATATGGAAATATTTCTTTTCCTGTGACATTTAAACCCTGTGCTTTTAGCTGTTCTTCAAGAAAGGGGTCAAGTTCCTCTATAACGTAAATCCTTTTTACCTTTGAAGCAAATTCCCTGATCAGTTTTACGGGCAGAGGGTGAACCATTCCGAGTTTCAGGTAGGAGTATTCCGGAAAAACGTCCTTTGCGTAATTGTAAGGCATTCCTGCAGTAATAATTCCAGCATCTGTGCCGTTCATTTCCACCCGATTTTCAGGAAATGTCTCAGCGAAACTCCTCAGTTCCTGCAACCTTTTTTCAACCCCTACCCTTGCCACTCTCGCATTAAAGGGAACCATGACATATTTTGCAGGATTATACCGGATTTTCGTTGTATCTTTTGTGTCAACAGGATCTTCCAGTTTGACAATAGATTTTGAATGTGAAACCCTTGTGGTCATTCTGAGGAATACAGGCGTATCGAATTTCTCGCTGATGTCGAAGGCAATTTTAATGTAATCTTTTGCCTCCTGGCTGTCAGCCGGTTCGAGCATCGGAATTTTGGCGAACTTCGCATAATTTCTGTTATCCTGCTCGTTTTGTGAACTATGCAGGGAAGGATCGTCGGCCGTTATTATGACGAGAGCTCCATTTGTACCGGTATAACTGAGCGTGAAGAGTGGATCCGCGGCAACATTGACCCCGACATGCTTCATGACCGCCATCACCTTTGCTCCTGCCAGTGCAGCCCCGATACCTACTTCAAGCGCCACTTTTTCATTGGGACACCACTCGGCGTACACACCGTCATACTTGGCAAATTCCTCCAGAATTTCTGTGCTCGGGGTTCCGGGGTATCCTGCTCCAAAACAAGCACCGTGTTCGTATGCCCCTCTGGCAACAGCCTCATTTCCGGACATCAGTTCATTCATATAACATCTTCCTTTCTCTCTGCTTCTGTCCCTTATTTTCAACCGAGGGTGGATATTTTTCTCTTTATCAGCATTTCCATGGAGGGATCGGCTGTCAGTTTCAGTGCCTTTTCATAATATTCGATGGCTTTCGGGGAATCATTCATTTCCTCATATATTCTTCCCATGTTCCTGTAAATTATCCCTTTATACGAACTACCGGCACTGTATTTAATAGAATTATCAAGTGAGTTTAAGGCCTCCTTGAGGTTTCCCTTTGACTCATAGCAATAACCCAGTCCAATGTAAGCAAGGACTACGAGGTCATTGTTCCCGTTTGATTCTTTGATGAATTGCTCATATGCATTAATTGATTTGTCTATCTCGTTAATATTAAAGTAAATATTTCCCATGCTATAAAGGGAATGTATTGCTGCATTACTGCCGGGGTATTTTCCCACTACTTTTTTATAGAGTTCAATAGCATTCAGGTATGTTCCCCTGTTGTTATCATTTTTTTGATATGAACTGAAGGCGAGTAAATGCATTTTTTCGGCATTCTTCTCATAGTTTGACTGGTAAAGGTTCCATCCGAATAAAGACAGCATAATAAAAACAAGGATTCCAAAAACGAGGAGGACCTTGCTCCTGTTTTCAGATATATAGTTTGTGATTTTATCAAAGACGGATCTAAGCTCTTCAGATTTGCTAAAGTCCTTTTTCTTAATTTTTCTTGCCATTCAGTTTCTCCATAGATTTTTTAAACTTTTCAGCTATCTCCTTTGGCGCTCTTACCATTTTCCCCTTATTGTTCGTAAACGCATGAACGCTGTAACCTTCTACCAGAATGTTGTCCTTTTTTTCATCCCAGATAAGGTACTCAAATTTGATGTTAGAGCTTCTGAAATAGCCTATTTTTGTTTCAATAAGAATGATGTCGTCATACCTCGCCGGTGCGAGATAATAACAGTTGACTTCAGTTAAAGGCAGATTGTATCCCGTTGCCTCCAGCTCCGCATATACAACACCTATTTTTCGCATAAGCTCCGTTCGTCCTATCTCAAACCATTTGAGATAGTTTGTATGGTAGACGATACCCATGGCATCCGTATCTGCGTAAATCACCCTTATTTTAGCCACGTTTTCCTTCGACAAAACCCCTCCAGTTTTTTATAAAGTAATTCATTAATAAATGTCCGGGAGATACTAAAATCCCTCTATTTTTGGCTGATGATTCTCCAAAAGGGTTTCCCTCTCTGAGATTTTCACCGTCAACGGAAGATAAAACGGCAAAGGGGCTTGGGTCTGAGGAGTGTGTCCTCAGACTGATGGGGGTCAGGTGATCGCTCAGTACCATAATCCTCAGATCTCCCAGTGTGTGCATTTTACTCAGAACGGTACCCACGACCTTTTCATCGAAATCTTCAATGGCCTTGATTTTGCCCTCTATATTTCCTTCATGCCCCATTTCGTCAGGAGCTTCGACATGAACAAAGACGAAATCCATGTTTTTTAATGCTTCCAGGGCATTCTGGGCCTTACCTTCGTAATTGGTATCCGTATAGCCCGTAGCACCTTCAACATGAATAACCTCAAGTCCTGCATAAATCCCTGTGCCGTTCAAAAGATCAACAGCGGATATAATCCCGCCCTTTAAATTATACTTCTCAGTCAGAGGTTCTATTCTTGGTGCCCTTCCCTGTCCCCAGAGCCATATTGAACTGGCAGGGTTCTTCCCTTCCATAAGACGAGCCCTGTTAACAGGATGATCTTTTAGTATTTCCTGCGAAAGCCGCATAAGCCTGTTCAGCTCTTTGGCGCCGTCTCCCTGCGGCAGGTAATTTTTAATGACCCTGTCGTTAATATCATGCGGGGGAGTTGTCTTATCAGAAACCGGGCCGCCTTTCCAGACAAACAGGTGCCTGTAACCCACGCCAGGATAAAATTTGAAGATGTCGGACCCAAGACCGGAATTTATATCATGGATTATTTTCTTTGCTTCTTCGGATGTTATGTGACCGGCGGTGAAGTCTTCCATTACAGGCTCCTCTCCCGACCCGAGTGTCACCAGGTTGCATCGGAATGCCACATCGTAATCGTCGAGTTTCAATCCCATACTTGCCGCTTCTAACGGTCCGCGGCCGGTATAGTATTTTCCAGGATCATAGCCGAGGATTGAAAGATTTGCCACATCGCTCCCCGGAGGAAATCCATCCGGTATGGTGTCTATCAATCCCAGCGTTCCCTCTCCTGCTATCCTGTCCATATTGGGAATTTTTGCGTATTCCAGAGGAGTTTTACCTCCTAATTCCCCTAAGGGATAATCGGCCATTCCGTCGCCGAGCAAAATCACGTATTTCATCTAAGTACCCTGTATAAAATCCGACTTTAGATTGTCATCCTCAATTCTGATAAGTATGGTTTCCCCCCTGACGATATCGAGCCGGTCAATTTCTTCTAATGCACTCCGAACATCTTTCTCCTTTGATTCGTGGGTCATCATAACTATTGGTACGGCGCCGGCATCATTATGTTTCCTCCCCTTCTGAATAACGCTGGCGATGCTTATATTATTTTCGCCGAGGACTCCGGATATTTTGGAAAGCACACCGGGACGATCTGCGGCAGAAAACCTGAAATAATAGTTTGTTACGATATCATCCATCGACTTTAATTTGATATCTTCGATAATATCCTCGCGACTGGAACGTGAAGGGACTCTCCTTGCTATTCCCTTCAGCATGTCCCTTGAAATATCAACCAGATCACTGACCACCGCGCTTGCCGTAGGCATCATTCCTGAGCCCTGACCGTAAAGGAAGACGGAATCCGCGGCGTCACAGATGATATGGAAGGCATTAAAATTGCCATTCACATTAGCCAGAAGGTGATCAAAAGGAATCATCGTGGGATGTATCCTTGCTTCAATAGAGTCTTCCCTTTGAATTGCAATGGCAAGCAGCTTGATCTTGTACCCCAGTTCCTTGGCAAATTCTATGTCATCCTGACTGATTTTCGAGATTCCTTCCCTATAAATATCGTCAAAATTTACCCGCTTTCCATAGGAAAGTGACAGTGTTATAGCAAGTTTATGGGCAGAATCAATCCCTTCGATGTCAAATTTAGGGTCAGCCTCGGCAAATCCAAGATCCTGAGCCTCTTTAAGCACATCGTCAAAGTTTTCCCCCTCATCTGCCATTTTTGTGAGTATGTAATTGGATGTTCCGTTTGTGATTCCGAAAACGGCTTTAACTTCGTTGGCTACAAGGCCCTCCTTTAAGGTTTTGATTATAGGAATAGTACCTCCCACACTCGCCTCAAAGCCTATGTCTACTTCTTCTTCCTCAGCAACTTTGAATATCTCGTTTCCATGGACTGCCAGCAGTGCCTTGTTTGCAGTAACGACACTCTTTTTCTTGTGCATTGCCTCCAGAATGAATGAACGTGCCGGTTCATATCCGCCCATAAGTTCTATGACGATAGATATCTCCGGATCGTTTAATATTTCTCCGGCATCCTTTGTAAGGATGTCCTTTTCAATCTGCACGTCCCTGGGAGTCGTTAAATCAATATCAGCTATTTTCTTTAAAACAAGCCTTGCCCCTAATCGCTTTTCCAGTAGCCGGGCATTATTTTGCAGCAGCTTTACAACTCCGGTCCCGACAGTACCGAAACCGATTAAACCAACTTGTATTTCTTTCATTTAAAGACATCCTTTCTGCCATTGCGGTAAATTGAGAGCTTTGCAAAACTGCAATTCTGGTCATTGCGAGGAGCTTTAGCGACGCGGCAATCTTATGAATTGTCAATATGTTACGAGATTACTTCGCTTTACTCGCAATGACAATATTGGTATTATGCAAAGCTCTCAAATTAAAACTCCGAACGCAACGGGTTAAACAAATCATTCTTGACAAACTTCTATAACAGTTCATGTTGATTTGTCAAAAAAAATAAAAGGTGTGGAAAAATATTGAAAGTTTTTTTCACAAATAGTATTAAAGCACGACTCGAAGGAAACCTTACAAATTTTGAAAGAGGAAAGTCTATGAAATTTTCTCACAAGTGCATTTTGATAGCCGGGGCAATCATCTGGTTTTTCTTATTCTGGAACCTCTCCGACCATGATACTTTTAAGAATCATTCTACTATTCTGATTAAAATAGTGAGCGTTTTAGCACCAATCATAATCATATTTTATGCTTTTACTGCTACTGAAAAAGATCTTAAACCGGTCACATACGATTACGATGAGAGTAAATTCGAGAAGCTCGCAGAAAAAAAGGAAGAAAAAAAAGATGATTCGTCTTGACCCGAATCCCCCCTGTCCATTATGCCCAGTCGTTCCCCTGATAAAAAATGACCGATTACGGTGTTCTTGCCGGACCGCAACGGAATTAAGATCCCCAAAATAGACATTGACCCTTCCAACACAGTAGGATAGGCGTCCCGCCTGTCCATAATGGTGAATCGCTTAGACAGCCGAGACGGCTGTCCTACGGGATGGGGGGGAGGACAGTCTTTATTTTCAATGTCTATTTTAGGGAAGATATAATTACTTGAATATTGCCAAAATATCGTGTAATTATATGTACAAAACCGTAGAGACCGGGTAGATATGACACATATATGGCCAATTGGGGGAGGTAAAGGGGGGTCCGGGAAAAGCTTTCTTGTCGGTAACCTCGGTGTTTGGCTGGCCGAGCAGGGAAAAAGAACCCTCATGGTCGATGTTGATCTGGGTGCCGCTAATCTTCATACCATTATAGGCATACCCTACCCCAAGAAAAGCATTTCGGATTTCATAAACAAAAAGGTTAAGACCCTCGAAGAGACGGTTATTGAAACCCAGACAGCCAACCTTTTTCTGATCAGCGGTGCCAAGAACAGCCTGGACGTGGCCAACCTTCCGTACGCGCAAAAGTTGAAGGTTTTGCGCGCGATCAAAAAGCTTTCCTATGACTTTATCCTGCTCGATATCGGAGCGGGTACATCATTTAACATAATTGATTTTTTCATGATATCCGATTTGGGTGTTTTCGTAACCACACCGGAACCAACTTCAATCGAAAATATATACCGGCTGATTCGGGCTGTATATTTCCGCAAAGTAAGGAAGATGATACCCCAGCGGGACTTCAAAAAGCTGGTTGAAACAGCATTGACGAGGTATGAAGATTCAAGCATCGATTACCTGTCAGCCCTTGTTTTATTAATGAAAGAACAGTATCCCCAAAAAGGCAAAGCCCTGGAACGGTCTGTGCAAAACATGAACTTTCATCTGGTTCTCAATCAGCTCCGGAAAAAAGATAATCCGAGATTAGGAATGCTGATGTGTAAAATCGTCAACAAATACCTTGGCATTAAAGTGGAATTCTTAGGAAATATCAGCTATGACGACCGTGTCCATGATGCAGTGTGCGAAAAAGACTCTTTTATTTACCGATATCCGTATACACAAGCCTCTCTCGATATTAGGAATTTTTGCAATAATATTCTATCCATAAGCAATCTAAAGTCCAATGTCCGCAATGACGCCCTGACAGAACAGCGACTGTAAAAATTGACCGTCAGGTCAATCCAATGCCATGAAGCCATTTGAAGAACAGCACTATTACGAAATACTGGATATTTCTCCCGGTGCCTCCCCTTTTGAGATCCGTAATGCCTATAAAATGGCTTTACAGATGTACGGGAACAGCTCGCCGGTCAGCTATTCTTTTTTCTCCAAAGATGAAAGAGCCAGACTTCTGTCCATTCTGGAAAAGGCATTCTTGACTTTGATTGATAAGGAAACCAGATTAAAATATGATAAAAAGCTTGTTGAGCAAGGTATCATAGATGAAGAATCACTTTACTGTGAGGATAGCAGGGAACCGATCCCAATAATAGATTTGAAACGTTCTAAAGAAAGGATAAGCGTAGCATCAATACCAAAGAGTTTGAAGTCAGAGGCGGCATCAAACCCTGTTATCAGAGAAATTCTTGCACAGGATGTCCTTACGGGAGAGGATCTGAAGAAGATGAGAGAGGCATTGGGAGTATCCCTCGAAAACATTTCTGAATATACTAAGATACGGATCGGCTTCCTCAACTCAATTGAAGAAGACCAGTTTGATGATCTTCCTTCCAAGTTTCATTTAAGAAGCTTCTTGAAATCTTATTTAGACTGTTTTCATACGGACAGCGAATCCATCATAGATCGATATATGAAACGGATAGATGGCTGAAAAATCCCCGCCAGGGAGACCGGTTCACCTCTTGGGTGGGGAAGCAGGTATCGTCAGGATGTAACTGCCCGGATAAGTATTCCTTATATTCTTTTCTTTCATATACCTTAAGGCCTCTGTCCTGCTGGCAAAGTGCCCTATAAAAACCCTGCACCAGACTCCATATTTTTTCGAATTAAGCCTGTCCCAGTGAACATCCGGCTGACTTACACTGATTTTTCTCAAAAAATCCTTCGCTATTTCAAAATTTCGGATAGCGCTGATCTGAATGGTGTACGGTTTTTCTGTTGCCGGTTCGATCTCTTTTCTGTTTTCTGCCTCCTCTTTTTTTACGGGAGCAGGCGGTGTTTCTTTGTTCGTACCCGGGATGGCCGCGACAACTTTTTCCGTTTCAGTTTTGGAAGGCGTTTTTACATCCGCTTTCGGGGAAGCCGGGGGAATCGTTATAGGGATCCTGTAGGTTGGCGTTTTAACGGTCGGTTTGCTATCCGGTGTTCCGGTGTACCGGATAAATACCGCAAGGACAATGCCTACAAATAAACAGACCGCAAGAAATAGTGTGCCGTGAAAAGCGAGGGCTGACGGTTTTTTGCCCGGCTGTTCTTCCGGTTCTGTTTCGGATAGTTCATTCAAATCGTCGGAGCTTATGTTTCCTACATCTTCCTCGGCAACCCGCTGGTATATATTTTCCAGTTCATCAAGAATTTCTTCATCTGTTTTATTATCGGTATCCATATCTGAAATTTTCCTTTTTAGAAGGTGTGTTCAAATAATCGTAATATTCTATCATGATTCCAAAAAAAAAGGCACTCCGAAGCATAGCCGCGAAGTGCCTTTGTTGTCGAGATTAATACTTACTGAATCTTGACGTTCGTCGCTGACGGACCTTTTTGGCCCTGCTCAATCTCGAATGTCACGCGCTGGTTTTCGTATAAAACCTTAAAACCGTCGCCTGCAATGGCGCTGTAATGAACAAACACATCGCCACCCTCATCGTTCTCGATGAAGCCGAAACCTTTGCTTTCGTTGAACCATTTCACGGTACCTTTTTTCTCCATTGTAGCAATCCTCCTTTCTTTAATTTTCTAAAGTTGGATCGTCTACATGTAAAAAAAAAGTAACTCGATAATCTTGCTGTCTAGCGTCGTACTTTAAAATGTCTCAATCCTAACTTTACCACACCCCGCCACGTATCCGTTGCGAAGGCGCGTTCTTAAAAAACGTACTATATAGCGTTTTAGAAGTAAGTCAAGTGTTTTTTTCGGTAACATTTTTTTTGCCATAGAAGCCTGCCCTTTCCCCTACCGCCCTTTTAGCACCTTGCCTCCTCTCTTGCCGGTGGCTTTACCATTTTCAATTGCCATTACACCATTGACAAAGAGGTAATTTATCCCCTCCGAGTATTGTTGCGGGTTGTCGTAGGTCGCGTGATCGGTAATTGTATCGAGATTGATTATTGCTATATCGGCAAAGTAGCCCTCTGCAATCTTCCCTCTCCCTTTCATCTTGAACTTCTCCGCGGGAAGCGCGGTCATTGACCTGATTGCGGCGGGGAGGCCCATGAGCTTCTTTTCGAGGACGTATTTTCTGATCTTTCTCGGATAGGTCCCGTAACACTGTGGATGCGGTTTCATAAAACCTTTTTGGGTTGTCCATCCGTCAGAAGCCGTCATGATATATTCATGCGGCATAATCGCCTCGACGATCTTAATGTCCTGATCGAAGATGATACATTGCGGCGCATTACCCGCACAGAGAATGTCCACATAACAATCCGACGGGGTTTTACCTTCACCACACCTAAAACAATGGGAATTAATGTCCCGTAATCACCAACGGCACCGGCTATTTCCTCAAGGTTGAACCTGAAATCTGAATATATGCCATTTCGCATTCGTTTCATATCCGTGGACGATACTATAAGGTTTCGACAAGGTTCTCCGTAAAGGTGGCGGATGATATGTTAACTGCCAATTCGTTTTTTTGTTGACGGCAGCATTGACACAACCAGACCAGAGAAGAGAAACTCCCCCGCAGAATAGAATAAAAGAAACCAGCAAAGTAATTTGCTGATTATTCTTCATCGTTAATGACCTCTTAATTTTTCCGTCATATCCAGAATCGTCCTAATTCCGGATTCGATACGGATCGCTTTAATTTCCGCGCCGCGGTTAAAATTAAGTTTCTTCATATCTACTTTTTTCAATGTAAGATCCTGATAGGAGCGAAAATACAAAACCTTGTTCGTCAGATCCTTGATCACAATCCATTGAGTGTAATCGGTCATATCTTTATTTTCGATGTGCCTGGTTTTTATTACACCCATTGGAATATCTACCGCATTGAGAATATGTTCCGCGAGATTGACCGCCTCGGCGGCATTATTGACAGGATCAGCCGAGTCGACCATCATGACCGTGCGAACAAAGCGCGAAGGCGGGCTCCAATCGCCGGGCATTCCCAGCCAGCCGGTGCCGCTGCCCGCCGGATTAAACTTCACCCCGGCGATCGTTTTTCCTTCTTTATCATACGGGTCAAGATTTACATAATTGCGCAAGTTGGTAAGCTGCCAGTCAAAAGTTGGTTTGTTGGTCATCACTCCGATCGGATTGTCGTAGATCTTTGTTTCCCCGTTAATGAACTCAACCACGATGTTATTGCCTCGGGCATCGTGCACCGCCGCGTGTAAACCAGGTACCATACCTAATTGCGGCACATAGACGCCGACCACCGTCACGCGGGGAAGTGCTTTCTTTACTTCGTCAACCGTGGCGAAATTACCCAGTAACCAGTGACTCAGATCACCTATCGAAAGCCAATTGTCGTTTTTAGCTTCCTGATATTTGCTCTCGGTAAACCAAAGGAATTCTATTGATAGCCCGGCTTCGTTCAGCCCGTCAAGGAACGCCAGCTTCTCGCCAAGAGCATTAATGCCCAGATAACCGTATTTCGGTTTCCAACTGATACCCTTCTTTTGGTCAGGCATCATGCTGACCATTTTTTCCATCCGGGGGAAGACAACTACTTCGGAATCCATTCCCATTGCAAATTCCATGGAGCGACCAATAATGACGCTTCCATCCTTCGCTTTTACCTGAAAATCGGTGCAGGCATAAGCCGCGCTAAAGAGTGCCAGACAGGAAATGACGGTCGCTGAAACCACAATTCTCTTGAACATTTTATTACCTCCTTTTTCCGGTGAGTTTGCCCCGATCAATGGAGAGCGTGCCGTTAACCAACAAATACATCACGCCCTCTGAATAAAGGCCGCGATCGGCATAAGTGGCGTTTTCTTTTAAGTTTTCCAGGTCGATCACCGCGATGTCCGCGTAATTCCCAACCTTGATCATGCCCCGGCCCTTGATCTTGAACTTCTTTGCCGGCAGCGAGGTCATGGAGCGGATCGCGTCATTCAAACCCAACAGCTTTTCTTCCACCGCGTATTTCTTTATCTTTCTCGGAAAACAGCCGAAAAATCTGGGATGCGGTGAATCGGCAGGAGCAAAAACCGTAAAGCCGTCGGAAGCGGTAAAAACGTATTCGTGCGGCATGATCTCCCGGTTAATTTGGTCGCTGATCTCAAAAAAAAGCGCGAAGGGCGCCGGTTCCAGGCAGGCAAGATCAACATAAACCTCAGCCGGATCTTTTCCTTCTATTTCCGCGATCTCCTTAATGGTCTTGTTGCGGTATTTTTCCGGGCCGGAGGTGAGGCTGATCTTTTCCGGGCCAAGGAAGGTAAATACCTCTTTGATGGCCTGTCTCATTTGGGCTTTGCCTTCGGGGTTCTTGAACTTCTCATTCACGCCGAGGCCGGTCTTGAATTTATTCGGCAGGCGGTAGGAGAGGATGGCATAGCCGGCTGCGTATGGATGCTGGTCAGCGGTAATATCTACGCCTTCAGCACGGGCCTGCTCGATCAGACCGTACATTTGTTTTGCCTGGACATTGTTCCAGGGGAGGTTGAGCTGAATATGCGAGATGTGGACGGGGATATCGGCGCGCTTGCCGATCTCAATGGTTTCCTTGATCGAATTCAGCACCCCGGGCAGGCCGTTCTTATGCATGACCCCGGTCTGGTCCCGGATATGGGCATCGTAAAGGCCGCCGTATTTTTTGACCACTTTGGCGATCTCAACCAGTTCGTCGGTGGTGGTGAAACAATCGGGCGCGTACTCCAGCCCCACGGACACGCCGAGGGCGCCATTTTTCATTTCTTTCTCCACCATGTTTTTAAGGGTATTAAGCTGATCCGCGGTCAGAGTGGTTGGCTGGTTATCCCCGAAAAGCTGATGTCTTAACATGCCGTAGGGGATCAGGTGATAAACGTTGCAGTTGAATTTTTGGGAAGCGAGAAGGTCAAGCCACTGTTTTGTATCCCAGAGACCTCCGCCGCAAAGCCCGGTGACGATGGTGGTAACGCCCTGGGTGGCATAATTGTGATTATCCCTCCAGGCGGGAGTGATCATGGAAAGAGCGCCCTTTTTGCCGGATGTGATGAAGGCCATGAGAATACCGAGGTCGGTGTGATTATGCACATCGATGAACCCGGGAGTGACGATCAAGCCCTGGGCATTGATCGTTGTCCTGGCTGAGCCGGTCAGGTCTTTTCCCACGGCCACGATCTTGTCTCCCTTTACCCCCACGTCCTCGACCACAGGTTTGGCGGTGCTTCCGTCATAGACCAGTCCACCTTTGATCAGGATATCATAAGTGTCATAGGAGCCGCTGATGCGGCAGCCGATTGGGATCAGGACAATGACGGCCAGGACCAGAACAATAATTGCAAGCATTATTTTTTTCATCTGAAAATACCCCTCTAACTAATTACTTTTTCTATTTGAATAAATCTGAATAAAGGCCGCGATCGGCATAAGTGGTTTTAAGTTTGATGCAGGGTTCGTTTTACTTTCTCTTTTTGCCCTTTTTGAACCTGTCCTTTTCAAGCTTCTTCTTCTCTCTCAACAGACGGGATACGTCCTTTTGCCGACGTGTGATTTTTTCTTTCGCCATGATTATGTGAGATTCCTGAACGGTTCGGTTATTTTCTTAATGCTGATGGAGATCGATATCCATCTTCTTGAACGTTGGTTTTAAATATCCCATCGCAAGCGTCTGGTGCGCCTTTACGGCTTCCTGGAAACGGAACCAGTCCGTCTTTTCCCTGTCCACATCATCCCACCAGAAATACTTATCCTTCATCAAATAAAACGTCGATGCAAGACCCTTCTTTGAATCCTTAAGGCCTCTGATTTTGGTTTCAACGGCCTCATCAAACCATATATCTTCGTCAAACTCTCCGAGCCAGGGGGCCTTTTTCTTATAGGCTTTTTTACGGTCCCCTCCCCCAAAGTCGATCGGCCCTGAATAAGATCTGCCGAATATATCGAGAAACCACTCATTCAGCTCTGACCATTGCGCATTAACTCCCCGTTTCAAAATTTCCGTGTTATGGCGCTGATATTTCTTATAAAGATTTTCACCCGCTTCGAGAAAACGCTCCGTGTTATCGATATCACCGTTTACCAGGCGTTCATCCTGCCAGCGATGGGCGACCCAGTCCGGATGGTGTTCCGCGTCGGCATGGCCGATATCGGGTTTAGGATCGAGGCCTATGTTATTGAAGTAGTCATACCACCCGACGAAGTTCTGATGTGCCCATGTGTCCGCGTACGCGTGACTGGCAATCCCGATGCGATGAAGGCGCATATCCTCTCTCCGTCGATTTAAAGGTTTCATCCATAAGATTATTTGCGATCTCATTGTTCGGGGTTGTGTTGAGGAGATGCATCTTCCCATCCCTTCTGTAAGCGTTTTTGTCTCCCGGTTCACCGGGAAGGAAGTGGAAAATGGGATAGATCCGCATCAGTTTCCGTTTCGGCTTCAAAATATTCATCGTCTGCGAGATATATGCTTCGTAAGACTCCTCCGACAACCTATCTTCGATAGTAAACGTTACGTCATTTTCATCGACAAATTCAGAAGCGGTGGCGATAGTCTTTGCTTCCTCTTCTTTAAATCCGGCGGCATGAGCAATAATTCCTGTAATGTAGTAATGAAATTCGGTATTCATAAAATAACCCCCCTTCCCTACTCCCCAAAACCCAGCAGGTTCATTACTCCAAACTCTTCCCTGCATTCAGGACACAGATCATTGATATCCTCAACACCAATATCTGTCTCCCCTCTGTAATTCCCGCGATCCCCTTTGTCATTCCCGTGGAAACGGGAATCAAAATAATCCGCCAGCTCTGTTGCAGGGCTGACATCCAGCACATCTTCTTCATCAAATTCTTGGAAACATCTCTTGCAGGTATTCAGTTAAGTGTCCCCCCGATTATATGTTTCATAGCCTTAAATCTCTCCCAGAACTGTCCGGACAATATTGCGGCGAAGTAAGTTCAGGTCAGGGTAATCTCCTGACTCCCCCAAACCTTCATTCTGGCGATTCGTCAGTAATATTATAATTGTTTTTTTAGCGGGTATGACAACAACATTGCATCCCGTGAACCCGGTATGCCCAAATGTCCCCTCGGGTGCACCTTCCGCTTTTATAAACTTCGGATTAAAAGACCAGCCCAGTCCATTATCGAACTCGTCTTTTCTCAAAAAAGTCTCCACAGTTTCAGGGGCAATATATATCTTTCCGTTAAACAATCCCTTATTTACGAGTAGATCCGCCAGAATTTTCAGATCATCAACGGTGGAAAAAAGCCCCGCGTGACCCGCGATGCCGCCATGAGCATAAAATGCGTTTCCGTCATTAACTTCCCCTTTCAGGGTATAACACCGCCATTTATGAAAATCATCCGGATTTTCATCACATTTGTACCCGAAGTTGTCGTCTGCTATCATTCGTCGTTCAAAGGGATTCCCATGTGATGTCGCCGCAATTTTTTTATAATTCCGGCTAAGAGGACGAAATGTCGTATTATATAGCTCCAACGGGTCATAGAGCTCTTCCTTGAGATACAGATCGAGTGACTTTCCCGTGATCTCTTCTATAATATAACCCAGAATCATGAAACCAAGGTCGCTGTAGTGTCGTTCCGTGCCAACCGGATATTGCAGGGGAAGGGAACTTATGTAGTCAAGCGATTCAGCCTTATTGGAGGCATGATAGTAGACCGGTTTCCAGGGAACGAGTCCCGCCCTGTGGCTGAGTAAATGTCTGATCATAATCTTTCTTTTTTCTCCCTCAGCAAACTTGTCTATGTATTTGTGCAGGAAATCGTCGAGTTCGAGTTTCCCTCTGTCTACAAGGAGCATAATGCCAAAAGTGGTTGCAAAGACCTTCGTCATGGAAGCAACATCAAAAAGATGCTCAGCGGACATCGATTCCGGTTTTTCCAGCGCTATGCGGCCGAATGAATATTTTTGTGCTAACCCATAGGCCTTTCTGTGCCTTATCTCGCCATTTTGGGCAATTAACAGAACGGCCCCTGGAAATAATTCTTGCTTTAACCCGTCTTCTATAAGGGCATTCAGTTTGTTTGAAAGTTCGGAATCACCAATTTGAGTTTTTAGAATCCTGATGCCCGAATAAATTATTATAAGGATAATGCAGGCGATTGCCAGAAAATATATATTCTTCCTTTTCATCATCCCTGCCCTTCTCGGGTTCTGTTGCCTTCACCTGGCGGGTGCCATGGACAAACGCTGGAGACCTTTGAATGTTGTCATTTCGAGGAGTGTTAACGACGAGAAACCTTAATGATTCACGCCTGTTAAGATTTCTCCCGGAATTTACCATGAGCAAAGCGAATGGGGTCGAAATGACAGATAATGATAGTTATTCAAAGCGCTCCTCTGTTTGTCCGTGCAAAAAACTCAAAAAAGACGCTGTCCCTATTTTCCCCAGGATTGTGCCATGCGATTTGTTGCCCTCTTTAATACCCTTTTTAAAGGGTATTACCCTTTTTCCGCCAGACCGCCCCGGGACCCCGGCCCAGGCATTCCACGAATCCGGTCTTTTGTAAATCCCTCAGCACTTTTCGAACCATATCCCGACTAACGCCCATACACGCGCGTTCGAGTTCATAGATGGTAAATGTTCCGGAAAATGCCTTAACCGTTGCTTCGACCTGCTCTGTTTTGGCTCCGCGCGGGCTTTTCAGATGATCGACACGATCCTCAAATTCAAGATAAGCGTTTTTGAGAACGGAGAGAATGTAATTGATATAAGGCCATGGATCATGCCTGCCTTCATGCCACCCCTTTGAGCTTTGCTCAAGCGTTTCGTAATAACGTTCTTTGTTTTGTTCAATCAGCCGTTCCAGGCTGATATAGCGGCCGACTTCAATACCTGAGTGGTAACAGGTCAGCAGTAAAAGCAGCCGGGAGACACGGCCATTGCCATCGCGGAAGGGATGAATGCAAAGAAAATCGAGATTCAAGGCGGCCAGTAGGATAAAAGGGTGAGCCCATCGTTCTTGAAGCCCACGAGACCAGAGTTCAATCATTTCGCTCATAGCTTGAGGCGTTTGATCTGCGGGAACAGTTTCAAAACGCACCCGCTGGCGGCCATCAGGATATTTCTGGATGATATCAATATTCCTTTCCTTATATTTACCCGCATCCCATATTTGCCCGCGCGAGAGTTTATGAAACTTCAGGATAGTTTCCTCTGAAACGGGAATTTCCCCGGCCTTATCATGGATGAGTCGCAAAGCGTCACGGTAGCCCCGGACCTCCTCTTCATCCCGGTCCTTCAAAAGCGGTTTCCCCAAAATAAGGGTATTAATCCGGGACTGGTCAACATTTATACCTTCAATGCGGTTCGAAGAAATAGTGCTCTCAATTAAGGCATGCTCGCGAAGAATCTTGAGTTTTTGAGGCGATTGATGAATGAACAGTTCCTGCTTGCCCTGTGCTTTACTCAAATCGGCCAGATACCAACCGGTAATGGTGGAAATTGTGGATAGCCCCGCAGAAAATTTACGCAATGTCATCATAAAAGTTTCTTTTCGTTTGTTTTTTCAACTATCTGATTCCGTCTCGAAAGCCATTTGAAAATGCCCGACCGAAAACCTGTTTCTTGTTACAGGTAATCTCAAGCATTTTGCAACACATATAACACGCTACTAACAGCCAACCCTTTGCTCGAACGGGCTACTTATTTTTCAATAGATATTCCCGCGGGTTTCTTTCTTGACGATATAAACTTATAAACTGATTCCGTCCTCTAATCCCCTGTTACATCTGCCTTACAAGTTTAAAAGTTGAGAACG
>JAUSOK010000178.1 GCA_030656035.1 Syntrophales bacterium | reverse complement strand
TAACAGTGTAATAAGTGGAAATTTGTCCGCCGTATCACCCCCTATAGGTGGACGGATTCTCCATCTATTGTTATACTATAACATAAAACATGGAAAAACGGTCGCATTGCTTTCCACTTATCATAAATCGCTTGCCATATTCCACTTATTAAGCTATTAAAATGGCAAACATGGAAAATAAACCGAAGTTCCACCCGAATCCCAAGCTCAAGTTAATGGACCAAGTGCGAGAGGTCCTGCGATACCACCATTATGCATATCGCACAGAGCAGACCTATTGCCAATGGATCCTGCGCTACATCCGCCACTTTGGCGGTAAGACCCACCCACGCCTTCTCGGGGCGAAGGATGTGGAGGCGTTTCTATCCCATCTCGCCACAGTGGGCAAGGTGTCCGGCGCAACTCAAAGACAAGCGCTGAACGCTATCGTCTTCCTCTACCGCGACGTCATGGATATACCCCTGGATGGCGAGATAGCTCCGGCACGCAGCAAGCGCCTGATAAGTCCGCCGACAGTACTTACTCAAGTCGAGGTTCAGCGCCTTCTCGCCGCCATTGAGGGCAAGAACGCCCTCATGACGAAGCTTCTTTACGGCAGCGGGCTGCGGCTGATGGAATGCATCCGTCTGCGCGTCCAGGACGTAGACTTCGGCCAGAACCTCATCTTTATCCGAGGCGGCAAGGGCGGAAAGGACCGAACCACTATACTGCCTCGGAACCTGCACGACGATCTGCTCGCGCAAATCGAGTATGTGAAGTCTCTCCATCATAAGGATCTCGTAGCAGGCTTCGGAGAGGTGTACATCCCCGAAGCTCTTGCCAGAAAGTACCGTAATGCGGCCAGGGAGACCGGATGGCAGTGGGTCTTTCCTGCCAAGGAGCGATCACGTGACCCGCGCTCCGGTAAAGAAATGCGTCATCACATTCTCGAATCCGGCCTGCAAAAAGCGGTGAAGCGGGCCGCGCAACAAGCCGGGATCGACAAGCGGGTTGGTTGCCATACCATGCGCCATAGCTTCGCCACTCATATGCTGGAAAACGGGGTCAATATCCGCGTCCTCCAGGAACTGCTCGGCCACGCGGATGTCAAGACCACGGAGATCTACACCCATGTAATGGCCCGAGATATCCGCAGTCTGCAAAGCCCTCTCGACCGCATCTGACATCCGACGGTAAATCCGGTCGTACGTCCCATCCCGTTTAATCCGCTGCATGCACTCGTTGATTCCGGCAAGCGAACATTTTCCCTGGACCGGCTATTCGAAACCGGAACGGAGGCTGAAAAATATGGCAATTAAAATCTTTTCTAATATAATGCGGTTCGTTCGTCAAATATTTGTAGAGACCAACTGATTGTTCTCTCACGGAAAGGACCGTCGATAATGGTTGCAGGTTTTCAGGATCGAGAAATTTTTGATGCGCTGTCGCAGAAGTTCGACCGGGACAAGGCAGGCGCCGCCGGTGAACGAATACTCGTCCTGGGCCGGCATTTTCTTGGAGCCCCCTATGCCGCAAGAACGCTCGAAAAGGATGGGCCGGAGGCGCTGGTCATCAATCTGCGGCAGTTCGACTGTTTTACCTTTGTGGAACACTGCATCGCCCTGACATGCTTGTTTTCATCGCGCCGCGTCTCATTCGCTCGCTACCGGGAGGCCCTGACGTTCATCCGTTATCGCCGGGGCCGCCTGGACGGTTACGCGTCCCGCCTCCATTACTTCTCCGATTGGCTCTTCGACAACCAGCGCAAGGGCATTGTAAAAAATATCGGCTCTATCCTGGGCGGGCAGCCATTGCCAAAAAAGATTCATTTTATGACGGGGCATCCGGATCAGTATCCGGCATTGAAGGACCGCGCAGTTTACCGGCAAATGCGGGCCGTGGAAAGACGCGTGCAGCAGCGCGTGCGCCATTACATTCCGAAGGCGGCGTTGAAGAAAATGGAAGGCCGCATTGCCGACGGGGATCTGATCGCCGTCACAACCCGGATAGAGGGGCTGGATGTAACCCATGCGGGCATCGCCGTCCATGTGGGACAGAGGCTTCATCTGTTGCACGCCTCAAGCCATGCCGGCCGCGTGCTCGTCTCCACGGAAACGCTTGACCGCTATCTGGCCGGAAACAAAACCTGTTCCGGCGTCATGGTCGCACGGATGGTCGAATCCGCATAACCTGGATGCCCGCGGGGATGTGCTGCATACACTAACAAACGCCGAGGTCTCCGACCAATACCGTCAGGTTTTTGAGGAGATGAACGGAATGTCGGATTCAAGCCGTTCGATCTGATAAACCGTAGCGCTTCGATATTGAGGCCCGCGATCGGCAAACTGCCCGCCCGGATCGGTGGGATCGATCTGTCTCCAGAACACGTCCAATAATTGTTCATAGGAAACTTTCGCAGGATTGTAAAGAACCTGAACAGCTTCAATATGTCCCGTCATCTTATAGTTTTCATAGGTCGGACTATCCCCGGATCCGCCTGTATAACCGGATGTGGCCTTCACGACCCCCGGCGCCTTCTCTCCTTGACCTGACGATTCATGTCAATGATGTGCACGTCGCCGTCCGGGAGGTCGAAGCGCGTCTCGGCCAGGTCAACTGCCGCATCATCGAGAGGCAGCGTCGTGACGGAAGGGAATTTCTGAAGGCCCTGATTACCGGGGTATTTTATTTACCAATACGCTATGAACGGAAGTATGTCCGTCAAATTTGCCGGATTCTACATTCCAAGGAAGACACATCAAACGGGTGAGCCTTATTTTTTCTGATACAGCGGTTCCTGTCCCCGCTCCAGGCTTTTTCATGCGCGGCAAACAGGATTTTCATGCTCCATGCTCCATGCTCCATCCATCTGTTTTCAGGTATCTTAGCATAATTGTCGTTGGCGCCGCACCGAAAAATTGGGTACGTGATTGAAAAATTGCAGAACTCCCAAAAAATATGATAAGATCATTCAAAAGTATCACCGCTGCATGTGGGCTTTCTTGCGAAGCCGCCAGGACACAGGAACGATAATCAACAAAACTGAGGAGGTGTGCAATGGGAAAGATCTTTGATTTGAAAGCGGAAGACGGCGGTATCGGAGTCGTCACATTTGATGTTGCGGGCGACGCCATGAACACCTGGACGGACAAGGCCTTTCTGAGTTTCGACGAGCTGATCGATGAACTGGGAAAAACACACGGGATCAAGGGCCTCATTTTTATTTCCGGCAAACCCGACAACTTTTTTGCCGGCGCCAATCTGAAAATGATCGCGGAAATTGAAAAGGCGGAAGAGGCGCGCAACATGCTGAATCTTTTCCACGGTTCCTTCGCGAAGCTCAACGCCTTCGATTTTCCGTCCATCGCGGCCATCCACGGCTACTGCCTGGGCGGCGGCCTCGAATTTGCCCTGGCTTGTACGGCCCGGATCGCCAGGGAAGGCAAAAGCACGCTGATCGGCCTGCCCGAATGCAACGTGGGCCTTTTCCCGGGCGGCGGCGGCACGCAGCGCTTGCCGCGGTTGGTCGGCTATCCCGCCCTGGAGATGATCCTGAAGGGAACTATGATGCCCGCGGCCAAGGCGTATGAGGCCGGCGTCGTGGATCGTCTGGTCCCTGCGGACGGCGATCTGCTGGCTGAAGCGAAAAAACTGGTGCTGGAGATCAACGCCGGCACGGCCGGTCTGAAACGCCCGACCCATGATTTCTCGGAAATCGACGCCGTTGCGGAAATGGCCCGCCAGGGCATTCTCAAGGCGACCAAGGGCCGCTATATCCCCGGCCCCTTTCTGGCGCTTAAATCCATCCATGAAGGGATCAAGGTCTCCCTCGAAGAGGGCCTGAAAAAGGAAATCGATAATTTTGCGGAGGTGGTTCTGACCCCTCAGGCCAAGGGGAGCATCAACACATTCTTCATTAAGGGCATGACCGACAAGCCCAAAGCCATGATGACCAAGGGGTTCCAGCCGAAACCGCTCAACAAGATCGCCGTCCTCGGCTTCGGCACCATGGGCCGCGGCATTGCCATTGATATTATCAGAAACACGCAGGTTCCCGTCCTGGTCAAGGACATTCCCGAAGCTCTGGAACCCGGCAAGACCTTCGTCCGCAAGATCCTCGACGGCATGGCCGAAAAGAAGCGCCTCAAGGAGCCCGTGGACGCCGTCATGAACCGTCTGACGGCCGTCTCCGAATACACCGACGCCTTCAAGGATGTGGATCTGATCATTGAAGCCGTTTTCGAAGACATCAAGGTCAAACAGCAGGTTTATGAAGAACTCTGCAAGGTAGTCAAGGACGACTGTGTCATTGCCAGCAATACCTCCTCAATTCCCATTACCGCCATGGCAAAATACGTCACGCACCCGGAACGTTTCGGCGGCGTCCACTTCTTCTCCCCCGTCTGGCTCATGCAGCTCGTGGAGGTCATAAAGGGCGAACAGACCGGTCAGGATGCGATCGACAACCTGCTGAATTTCTCGGCCCTGATCCGGAAGCGTCCCATCGTCTGCCGGGACAATGCGGGATTCGTCGTGAACGCCCTGCTCTTCCCGATGCTGATCGAAACCTTCCGCTACCTCGAGGAAGGCAACGTCATCGAGAAGATCGACAAGGCCATGCTGGACTTCGGCATGCCCGTCGGACCCATCCGCCTCACGGACGAAGTGGGGATCGACATCCCCTATAAAATCTTCAAGGGCATGGGCATCCGCCAGGAAACGCTGGCCAACGTCGTCGAATCCGGCCGCATGGGCCTCAAGAAATCCGGAAAGGGCTTCTTCCTGAAAGACGGCAGCGTCGATCCGGAGGTCCTGCCCCTGATCGCAAAGCGCCAACCCCGCGACCTGACGCCGGAACAGATCCAGGACGGGCTGTTAGAGGCGATGGTCAAGACGGGCAAGGACCTGCTGGACCGGAAAGTGGTGGACGACGTGCGTATGATCGACGTGGGCATGATCTGGGGCGTCGGTTTCCCGGCGGACAAGGGCGGTCCGATGAAATGGGCGGACCTGACGGGCGTCAGCAAAAAGCTTTTCGGAGAGAATTTCTACAAATAGAAACCGCTCGACAATAAAAAAACACCGGGTGTTTCTTGCCATTCAAAGGAAATATGGGGACATGACGCAGTCGTGTCCCCATATTTCATCCAATAGTTAACAGGTCCGGGCCTGTCTTTGCCGAGTCATCCTGTTTTGAAGCCGCGCTGTCGGGGCCGGTCTTTCGGCCGCCGGGGGCGCGGCTTTTTCTTGTCCTTGAATGTCTCCTTTTCGAACGCCTCCTTTTCGACCGGCGCGTCCGCCGGAGGCGGCTGCGGGGGGGCCTGAAGGGTCCGCTGGTAGTAGTTGTCCAGCAACATGGCAATGAGCGGGGAGTCTTCCTCGGACTCGGTCAGGCTGCGGCCCAGGGGGATAAACCGCTGCATGCGCTCAAGCTCCAGGCTGCCGCGGGAACGCAGTTCGGCTTCCAGCAAGGCGATCACGCGCTGGGAAACGATCGCCGCCACGTCTTCATCCGTAGGAAGCGTTCTCTGTTGCAGCGCGATATTAAAACTGCGGGATATCTCCCTGAGCTTGTACTGCTCCATGCCGGCCACAATGGAGATGGCCACGCCGCTGGCCCCCACGCGCCCCGTGCGCCCCGCCCGGTGGATGTAGAGCTCCAGATCTTCCGGAGGTTCATACTGGATCACGTGAGACAGGTCGGGAATGTCGATGCCGCGGGCCGCCACATCGGTCGCCACGAGGAACCGCAGGGCGCCCTTGCGCACGCGCCCCATGACCCGTTCCCGGGCCACCTGGGCAAGATCGGAGCTCAGCTCGTCGGCGTCGTAGCCGAAACGCTTGAGCACCACGGTCACGAAGTGCACCGTCGATTTTGTGTTGCAGAAAATGATCGCTGCAACGGGGTTCTCCATTTCAATGATCCGGATGAGCGACCGCTCCCGTTGCATTCCCGGCACCAGATAGTAGATATGATCCGTCCCGATGACATGGACATGATCCCGGCTCAGGCTCAGAAACTCCGGATGGCGCAGGAAGTCCCCGGCCAGGCGCAACACGTAGCCCGGAAAGGTTGCGGAAAACATGTAGCCGCTGATCGGCCGGGAAGGCAGGAACTGCTGGATGCGCTTCATATCGGGATAGAACCCCATGGAGAGCATGCGGTCGGCCTCGTCGAACACAAGGATCTGCAGGGACTCCAGTGAGAGGGTCTCCTTGAGCAGGTGGTCGAGAATGCGCCCCGGCGTCCCCACGATAAGCTGCGCCCCGGCCCGGAATGCATCCAACTGGGGGCCGTATTTGACGCCGCCGTACACCACTGCCGTCTGTATCCCAAAATCGCCGCCCAGGAGCTCTGCTTCGCGGGAAACCTGAAGGGCCAGTTCGCGGGTCGGCACGAGGATCAGGGCCTGGCAGGCCCGTTTCGCCATATCGATCCGCTCCAGGATCGGCAGCAGAAAAGCCCCCGTCTTGCCGCTCCCCGTCTGCGACTGGACCATGATGTTGCGCTTGGCCAGCAGATAGGGAATGGCCCGGGCCTGAACCGGCAGCAGTTTCGTCCATCCCGCGCGGGCGCATGCCGCCCTGGACCGTTCGGGCAGCGCCTCGATGGTCGTCTCGGTCAGGGCGTTCTCCGGTTCGATGATCCGCTCGCCGCTGTGCTTTTGATGATCGTTGTTCCGCTGTTCCGTCTGAATGATTGTTTCGGCTGTCGCGCCGTTTTCGCCCTGGTCCGCCTGCATCGTTATTTTCTCCTGATGGTCTGCATCGTAAATTCTTCCCCCGCCTCGGGGAACCGCCTCTTTGCGCTTAACTGTTGACTTATAACACTTGCTGAAACAAAAAGAAAGGGGGTTGGAAAATTATTGAAATCATTGGTTTTGACGAACTCGTAAGAAGTCGAAGGCTGAAAACGACGGCTGCGTAAAAAGCTCCGCAGGCAAGGCGCATGGGGAGGGGGCTTGACAGAGTCGTGTCCCCATCCAAGTGAGGCGTACTTTTACGTACGCCGCAATGACGAAGGATGCAGCGCAACGCAGCATCCGAACTTTTTACGAAGCCGTGAACCTTCGATTTACAGAAACAGGCCGATGATCGCGCCTGTCATGCAGGCCGCCATAGTCCCGGCAAGGATGGATTTGAAGCCGAGAGCGACGATCTCGTTACGTCTTTCGGGCGCCATGGCCCCCATTCCGCCGATCATGATCCCCAGGCTGCCCAGGTTGGCGAATCCGCACAGGGCGTAAAGCATGATCATGCGGCTTCTCGGGCTCAGGACCCCATCGGGCAGGCCGGCCAGATCGACATAGGCGATGAACTCGTTCAGGATGGTTTTCGTGCCCAGCAGGGCGCCCGCCGCCGGCGCCTCCGACCAGGGAATGCCGATAAGCCAGACCACCGGCGCCATCAGGTAACCCAGGAAACGTTGGAGCGTAACCGGCCGGCCTCCCCAGGCCGGCAATATCCCCAAAATCTGGTTGGTCAGTTCTACGAGCGCCAGGAGCACGACAAGCATGGCAATAATGTTGATGAGCAGGACAATCCCTTCGGAGGTTCCCTTCACGACGGCGTCCATCGTGCCGGACGCCGTCTGCGGCGGTTCGAGCCTGCCGGAGGTGACTTCTCCCGTCTCAGGAATCATGAGCAGGGCAATGACGATCGCCGCCGGGATGCTGATGATGGACGCAATCAGGACGTGCCCCATGGCGTCCGGCATCACGCGGTTGAGAATGACGGCATAAATGACCATGACCGTCCCGGCGACACTGGCCATGCCGCAGGTCATCGTGATGAAAAGCTCGCTGCGCGTCAGGTTCTTCAGGTAGGGGCGGATCAGAAGCGGCGCCTCGACCATCCCGAGAAAGACATTGGCGGCAGCCCCCAGCGCCACGGCCCCGCCGATGTTCAGGGTCTTCTGCAGCAGCCAGGAAAAGGCCCGGACCACCCAGGGCAGAATTTTCCAGTAAAACAGCACGGAAGACAGGGCGCTGATCACCAGGACCAGCGGGAGAGCCCGGAAGGCAAAGACAAAGCTCGAACCCGGATAGGTCTCCACAAAGGGCAGTTTGCCGCCGCCGAGATACCCGAAGACAAACGTCGTCCCTGCTGTTGTGGCCTTTTCCAGGATGATGACGGCCTTATTGAGCAACAGAAAAAAATCCCTGAAAAATGGAATTTTGAGCATCAGGAAAGCCAGAACGAACTGGACGGCAAGACCAGCCAGAATTGTTTTGATCTGAATGCGGCGCCGGTTTTCACTGATCAGCCAGGCCAGGACAGTCAGCGCCGCCAACCCTAAAAGTCCCTGTAGATTCATGGTCTGTCCAAAGTGATTCACTCCCGGCGTTCACGCTCGATGGCCGCGTCCAGCAGCCGGATGAAGGCGTCGAAATCCCGCTTTGCGGTTTCGTAATCCTCGTCCGAACACCATTGACGATTGCCGGCGTAGAACTGTTCCACGAGTCGATCATATTCCATCTGCGCGTACAGGGCTTCGCCCAGCAGGTGGCTCGACATGTTATGCTGCAACAGCAGGGCGCCTGCCTTGATTTCGTAAAGGATCTCTTGCCTGTTTTTGTTATTCTGTTCCATCTTGATCTTCTTTCCGATTTCCGGATGCGACGATCGTCAGGATATTCCGGTCGTCCTCCCGACGGTAGTGCGCCTCGTCCATGAGTTGCTTGACAAAAAAGACGCCGAGCCCCCCGATTCTCCGTTCTTCGATTCCGGCGGTCCTGTCGGGATCGCCGCAGGCAAGCATGTTGAAGGGAACGCCGCTGTCCGCAATTTCGAAGACGAGCCGGTTGCGGGCATCGGGACGGCAGATAACCTCGATGTGCCCCTCTCCCCCTGGGTAGGCGTAACTGATTATATTCACAATAATTTCTTCCAGAGCGAGTTCAATATCGTTGATCCGCCCCGGACTGAATCCATGATTTCCGGCGCAGACAGCCGCAAGTTCCATAAAAGCATGCAGGGAATCCATCCTGGCCGGCAATTTAATTTTTGAGAAGACGGGCATTGCTTCGCCTCCGGCCTTTTTTGATTGGCCATGAAGAACGTCTCTTTCATAGCAGACAAGCTGACGAATCGGCAAGATATTATTGGAGACGGAATCCGCTCCATCGGAAGATAGGGCGGTTCTCCAAATAAGGACTATAAAAATGGCAGAACTCTAACTTGAAATGTGGTATGAATCATGAAGTTGATTCAATAACTCCGCACCAAGCGGCGCGGTTCTCTCTGTTTATCGCAGTTTGGAGAACGGTTCGGGCATGCGATATTCAAAAGGGCAAATACCTCGAGGAACAGGATGAGAAACAAAGATAAAACCAAACAACAACTCCTGGATGAGATTGCCTTATTGCATCAAACAATAACACAATTAGAAAGATCAGAGGTGGAACGCAGCAGAGCGGAGGCGGCCCTGCGGGAAAGCGAAGAAAAATACCGTAATCTTGTCGAATCAACGCTGGACATTATTTTTATCGTCAATAGGAACGGGACATATACGTACGTCAACCCGAGATTTGAACAGGTCACGGGCTATTCAGTTTGTGATTTGATAGGCAAACCGTTTGTCTATCTTGTTGGGCCAGAGTATATTGAATCCACTATCCATAGGTTCAAGAAAGGGATTCGGGGTGAGGATACTCCCCCATACGAGGCAGAACTTGTTCATAAAAACGGGGAAAGAATCCCGGTAGAATTTCTGGTCACAACACAATATAATTCGGCAGGTTGTCCCACGGGTCGGTTTGGTATCGGCCGGGACATCGCAGAACGTAGAAAAGCGGATGATGCCTTACGACAGATTGCCGCTGATTTGGCTAAGGCGCAGGATCTTGCTCATATCGGTAACTGGCGCTATGACCTGGATACGAAATTGTCTGTATGGTCTGAAGAAATGTTTCGAATCTTCGGACTTGAGTCGAAAAAAGGTGAACCGTTCCATGCCAACCAAAAGAAACATATTCATCCTGATGATTGGCAAAGGCTTAAAGCGTCTGTAAGGGCGGCACTCGAGGGAAAGCCTTATGGGCTGGAATTGACGATTCTTCGTCCTGACGGTTCGATGCGTTATATTTTTACAACGGGAGAAGCGGAAGTCGGACAGAACGGAAAGGTCAAAGGTTTTTTTGGCACAATACAAGATATCACCGAGCGTAAACTTGCGGAAAAAACCCTGAAAGAGCAAAGCGAGCAGCTCCGCGTTCTCTCTGCAAGACTTTCTGAAGCAGAAGAAACTGAGAGAAGAAGAATTTCCCGGGAGCTCCACGATCAGGTGGGACAAAACCTGACCGTGGTCGGGATAAATTTAAACATTGTTCGATCGATGCTTCCTGAAGAGAGCATGAGAATGGTGCAAACCCGCTTATTAGAGGATTCACTCACGCTGGTTGAGCAGACAACCGAATATACGCGAAGTTTGATGGCAGATTTAAGGCCGCCGGACATGGACGACTACGGCCTCGTGGCTTCTATCCGCTGGTATAGTGAGCGCTTTTCCATGAGGACGGGTGTGGAGGTCATCATGGAGGGAGAGGAGATAAATCCTCGACCAACCGCACATATCGAAAACAATGTGTTTCGAATCGTCCAGGAGGTGCTTACCAATATCAGCAAACATGCCAGCGCCAGGCGTGCAAAGATAAACGTAGCTGTTACTGAAGGAAAGTTAAAGCTGATTATAGCCGACGACGGTGTCGGTTTTGATCCTGAGAAAGTGCAAAAAGCGGGAGAACATCACGGCTGGGGGCTCATGACCATGGCTGAACGGGCTGAAGTGATCGGTGGTCGTTTCTCGCTCGAATCCGAAACGGGGAGAGGCACGCAGGTGACTGTGGAGGTGTCGTTATGAGCATCACGGTATTTCTGGCCGACGATCACACGATTGTTCGCGATGGACTTCGGTATTTATTGGAGGCTCACGACAACATTAAAGTCATCGGTGAAGCTTCAAATGGTCGTGACGCAGTAAAAAAGGTAAAGAACCTTCAACCCAACATCGTTATTATGGATATCGTTATGGCAGATTTGAACGGCATTGAGGCGACAGAGCAGATCTGCAGAGAATGTCCAGCCACACGGGTTGTCATGCTTTCAATGCAGTCTTCGTCAGAGTCGATTCTGCGTTCCTTAAAGGCGGGAGCCAGCGGTTACCTACTGAAAGAATCTGCGGGTCGAGAGTTGATTAATGCTATCTATACGGTCAACTCCGGTCAGCGCTATCTCAGCACCAAGGTTTCAGATCAGATGGTAGGCGCTTACTTGGAACAGACACAGGGAATACATGATCCCTTGTCAGTCCTGAGCCAAAGGGAACGAGAAGTTTTGCAACTTGTTGTCGAGGGTCAAACGAGTGCAGAAATCGCCAAAAAACTATTCCTTTCCGTTAAAACCATCGAAACCTATCGGAGCCGTCTGATGCAGAAGCTCGGAATCAAAAACATCCCCAGCCTTATCAAGTTTGCCATTCAGCACGGTCTTACCTCTTTGGAATAAAAACACATCATAGTCCTCTCTTTTCAACTTTCCCCCACACGCTTTATCAAACTTACCCTACAGACAGAGACTGCAATTTAGGCTACATGAGCGACGATCTTAAAGTCAGTCAGAGCCATGCTGAAGGGGAAGACCCTCAAGCAGCGTGCCAACGAGTTGATCGCCGTTGCCCACCCGGATTTTCGTGATGAGCTTAAGGCACAGGCGCGAAAACTCAAATTGATATAGGAGGAGAAAATGGCAAAAGAGTATATGTATCTTGACGATTATGCGATTGGCGAAAAGATGATTTCACCTGCGAGGACCGTCACGGAGACGGACATCGTTAATTTTGCAGGCCTGACCGGTGACTGGCATCCTCTTCATACGGACATGGAATATGCGGCCCAAACGCCTTTCAAGGGCAGAATCGCCCATGGCATGTTGACCTTGAGTATCGGGATGGTCCTGCCCTTCCGTTTGGGGCCTTATTCAAGCTATCTTCCAAAGTCCTTTATTGCCTTTTACGGGATGGAGGAGGTTCACTTTACAGCGCCCACCAGGATCGGCGATACCATTCACTGCGAAGTGGAGGTCATCGGAATAACAGATAAGGGCAAGGATAAGGGGATACTGACTATCCGAAATCAAATCAAGAACCAGGAAGGTGAAACATTGGTTTCTTTTGTCATGAAGTTGTTTTGTGGAAAGAAGTCCAACTGATTCTTTCGATTCTAATAGGTTTACAATGAATGAAAGGAGACAGACGAATGACTGATAAACCCGACAAGAAGATGTCCCGTGCGCAGAAGAAGGAGATGGAGTACGAGGAGAACCGGCAACATTGGCTGGCCGAGGAGCAGAAGGTCTACGAGCTCTGGGAGCGGGCCTACAACCCGGGCGGACAGGCACAGAATGACCGCCTGGCCAAGCAGGGAAAGAAGCCCCCCCGGCAGCTGATCCGGCAGCTCATCGATCCGGGGACGGAGTTTTTCGAGCTGAGCCGGGGAGCCGGATTCGGGATCGGCTATGAAGGGGTGGAGGATGTTCCCTCCGCCGGCCTGGTGACGGGGATCGGGAAGATCCACGGCAACTGGGTGATGATGCTCGCCAACGACAGCCGTGTCAGCGCCGGGGCTTACTACCCCATCAGTTGCAAGAAGCATTTGCGGGCACAGGAGGTCGCCGAGCGGTGCGGACTCAACTTCGTTTATATCGCCGATTCGGCGGGCGCCTATCTTCCCCTGCAGGACCGGATCTTTCCCGGGAGGAACCAGTTCGGCCATTTCTTCTACAACATGACCCGGATGTCGGCCAAAGGGTTGAAGCAGTACACCCTGAGCACGGGCGGGAACACTGCCGGGGGCGCTTACATCGTCTATCTGGCCTGTGAGAGCATCATGATCGAAGGCATGTCCTACTCCTTCCTCGGCGGCCCCCCCATGGTGAAGTCGGCCATTGGTGAGACTGTTTCTATGGAAGACCTTGGGGGTGCGAAAGTCCACACGCAGATCTCCGGCGGAGCGGATCACTTTGTCAAATCCCAGGATGAGGGGATCGAAAAGCTGAGGGAGCTTCTGGCCTTCGACCCGAAGCAGACCCTCTATATCGACCGGCGAAAGCCCGCGGAGCCGAAAGTCTCCAGCGACCATCTCTACCAGGTCCTGCCGAAGGAGACCGCCAGGGGGATAAACGTTCGTGAGGTGCTTGCCGCCATCGCTGACGACAGCTACTTCAGCGAATATAAACGTAATTACAACCCCGGCCGGGGCGACAACATCGTCTGCGGGAAAATATTCCTGAAAGGGATCCCCGTCGGGGTCATTGCCAGCAACAACAACGGCGTCATCTTCGTGGATTCCGCCCGGAAGGCCATTGAATGGGTCATCCGCTGCTCCACGATGAAGATCCCCCTTCTCTACATCCAGAACTCCCCCGGCTACATGGTGGGGACGGCCGAGGAGTACGCCGGCATCGGCAAGTACGGTTCCGGAATGGTCAGGGCCGTCGCCTGCACCGAGGTCCCGAGGGTCCAGTGGATCATCGGCCCGGACCACGGTGCGGCGAATTTCGGCATGAGCGGGAGGACCTTCGACCCGCTGTTCATCTTCGCCACCATGCGGGCAAGGACGTCGGTCATGTCCGGGGAGACGGCGGGCTTCATCCTCACGAGCCTGGAGCGGGTCAACCGGAAGAAACGGGGCGAGGAGATGGACGAGGAGGCGGCAAAAAAGTTCCAGCAGATGATGATTGATAAATACAATCGGGAGGCCCATCCCTTCTACATGGAATCGCGCCTCTTCAATGACGGGACGCTGCCGCTGAAGGACTGTCGCGACGCCCTCGCCCTGGCCTTCGAAGTCGCGCTCCTGCAGCCGGTCAGGGAATCCAAATTCGGGAATTTCAAGTTTTAGGGAACGACGTGAAACCGTTTACGAGTACAGAATATTTTTATCAGGAGGTCATAATGTCAAATGTCATTTTACAGCAAAAGACGGACGAAGGGATTCTGATCCTCACGCTGAACCGTCCGAAAGATATGAACTGCATGAATTTCGACATGATCGAGACCCTGGGAAACATCATCAAGGAATCTAATTTCGATATGTCCCTGCGGGTCATAATCATCACTGGCGCCCCTCCGTTGGAAGGGAAAAAAGCGTCTTTTTCCGCCGGAGCCGATCTGGCCGAACGGCGCACACTCTCAGATGACCAGGTGCGGCGTTTCATCGCCACCGTCCGCGGGACTATGATCGCCGTCGAAAACGCCAGGGTACCCGTGATTGCCGCTATCAACGGATTCGCCTTTGGAGGGGGGACTGAATTGGCCCTTGCCTGTGACCTGCGCATTGCGTCAACCGACGTTCTGATGGGCCTCACGGAAACGAGTCTGGCCATCATCCCCGGCGGCGGAGGAACACAAAGATTGCCCAGGATCGTGGGAATCGCGAAGGCAAAAGAGTTAATATACACGGCGAGGCGATTCGATGCCAGTACCGCCCTGGAGATCGGCCTGGTGAGCAAGGTGGTAGAGCCGGATAAACTCATGGATGCAGCCATGGATCTGGCGAGAGAGATCGCCAAGAACGGTCCTATCGGTGTCGCCCAGGCGAAGTTTGCCATCAACTACGGCAGCGAATGCAGTCTCGGGGTAGCCCTGCCGCTGGAATCCAAGGCCTATGAGATAACAATTCCGACGAAAGACCGTCTCGAGGCCCTGGCGGCCTTCGCAGAAAAGAGAAAACCCGTCTTCAAAGGCGAGTAGTCCTTGACCGTGCTGTATCCCGAAGAATCCATTGAGGAGGACGTAATATATGACAGAGTATGATTATTGGAAGATATTTCCAAAAATGCCCAGGAAAGTCATGATCGGAGACATCACAATCCGTGATGGTTTCCAGCACGAAGAGAAGTTCATTTCCACGGCTGCCAAGATCTTCTATGGTGAAGAAATCATCATGGCGGGTTGTAAGGAGATTGAAGTCACAAATCTGGGAAGTGCCCTGACGACACCGCAGTTCAGGGATGCCGATGAAGTCCTCGCCCATTTCCGGAGTGACCGCTTTAAAAAACGATGCGCCCAGCGAAAGATCAATTACGATGAGCTTGTTTTCAGCGCCGTGACGATTCGCGAAAGCGGGGTGGACCGTGCCATTGAATTGAAGAAGAAGGGCATCGGCCCTGACCGTGTCCTTATGATGGTCTCCACCGATCCCGAGCACCATTTCGCAAACTCCGGCACCACCCTTTCCCAGTACTGGAGGGAGGCCGAGCGGTGCATCAAGAAGTGCCGCGACGTGGGGATTAAAATGTGCGGGGTCGTAAGCACCATCTGGGGAAGCCCCCTCAGCGGCACCACGAAACTCGAGGACGCCGTGGAGTTTACAAAACGCTGGTTCACTATTGGCGCCAATGACATCGAGCATGCCGATCATGATGGTTCCGCCTCGGCGGCCGATGTCTACCGGTACTTTTCCATGATCATGGACGTCATGCCCAACCCGGAAGCCCACCTCTGCCATCTCCACGAGACAAAGCGCGTCGCCTCCGCATTGGTATTGGCTGCCCTCCATGCAGGTATCACCCGGTTTGAGGGTACCCTGGGCGGTTTGGGCGGGCAGCCGGCCAACTTCCTCGATGACTGCCCCGTCAGAGGTACCGGTGAATACTATTACAAGGATCACCGATACGTGGGACTCATTACGCTGGAAGACCTCCTTGTCATGATCGATGAACTGGGGATCGAACACGGTTACGATGTGGATCGTGTCCTGTGGCTTGGCAATAAGATGGAGAAGACCATTGGCCGCAGACTCCGTTCCGAGGCGATCTATAACGGCAGGACGGCGAAAGGAGGAAATCCGCAGTTCCTTCGGCCCGGCCTGAAGAAGCTCATTGAGAAAGAGGGAGAGAAACCCGGACAAAGCGTACCGTCCGAGTGGCCCGCGAAAGCCGTACTGCCGGAAAGATGGGGCCCGGATGCCTGGAAGTGATCTTCCGTAAGCAGAGAATTTCCTGTGGCCGCAGTGTCATCGCGAGACGGCCGGACTAAAAACAGTTGGAAATGATAAACAATCTAAAATGAAGGAGGCAGTTGATGAGCGTAAATATTGTAGCTCCCCTGCCTGGGACTGTATCTGAAATTTTGGTGCATGTCGGCGATGTTGTGAAAACCGATGAAGAGCTGATCATCCTTGAAGCCATGAAGATGGAAAACCCGATCTGTGCTCCTCGGAATGGGGTGGTGAAGGAACTGCTGGTAAGCAGCGGAGACAAGGTGGATGCATATCAGGTATTGATCGCCTTGGAATAAAAAGAAATGAACGGTCGATCTTTAAAAAGATAGAAAACATAAATAAAGGAGGCGCTATCCAATGACAACGCCCGTGCAGCAAAAAATTCATGACAAGAAGAGAACCGCTGAGCAGATCGCGGATATGGTTAAATCCGGCGACTGGATTAACCACGGCAGCCCCGGCGCCGATTCCACGGTATGTACTGAAGCCGTAGCCAAGCGACTTGGCGGTGGCGCCGGGCAGTTGAAGGACATCGAGTTCTGGATGTACGCCATGTTCTATCCCCATCCGGAACTTCAGCAGATAGACCCACATCAGGAATATCACTGCATCCATGAGTTCTTTTTCTTCCCCTGGAACCGGAAGGCGCGTGACACCAACAACGTGACCGACTGGGCGCAGTGGGGATGGGCCTACGGGATGAACACCCACCACTATCGCTTTGTCAATGCCGTCAAGGAAAAACGCGGCCTCGACTGGTGGTTCAATGCCGCGACCGCTCCGGATGAGCACGGTTACTTCAACATGTCTTACGGGACCAACAACTGCAATATCTATCGCCAGACGGCCAAGAAGATCGTCTTCGAGGTCCGGTCCGATTATCCCTGGGCAGAAGGCGGCCGCTTTAATACCATTAATATCGACGATATCGATTACTGGGTCGAAGTGGACTGCGCGAAATACAAATGGCCCCAGATCAATGAGAAGGCCATCAAGGCAAAACCGGAAGAGGATGCCATCGCCAAGCATGTCATGACGATTATGAGGGATCGTGACATAGTTCAGCTTGGTATCGGCTCGCTGCCCTCGGCCTGCGTTGCCGCCATGGCAACCGCCGGCTTCCAGGATCTCGGCATCCATACGGAGATGCTGAATTTCGGCCTGATCAAACTGATCGAATCCGGCCAGGTCACCAATGCCTACAAGAACCTGGACCGCGGCAAGAGCGTTTGGACCTTTGCCTTCCCGGTGGATGTGGAATGGTACTACAACACGATTCATCACAATCAGGCGATGGCCGTTTATGATATCAATTATACGAACAATTTCGATATTTTGAGAAGAATCGACAACATGATCGCCATCGACAACTGCGTCGCCGTAGACCTTCTCGGCCAGCAGTGCACCGGCTTCTATGAGAAGCGACCCATCTCCAGTACCGGCGGTTATTTTCAATTCGTGACCTTCTGCGCCCAGTCCAGGGGCGGCCGCGGCGTGGCCTCCATGACGGCCCGCAGCAAGCACGGTACTTCGAGAATCGTTCCCTTCCTGCCCGAAGGTTCTTCCGTGGATGTGCCGGCGCAGTTCGCAAACTATGTCTGCACCGAATACGGGATCGTCAACCTGAGAGGGCTTTCCGGTTATGAACGGGCGGCGGCGCTGATTTCCATCGCCCATCCGGATGACCGGGAATGGCTGGGAAAAGAGGCCCGCGAGAACGGCCTGCTGGCGCCGAAATTCCCCGTCTCCATGCTTCCCAAGGAAGGCGGCGCCCGACGTTATCCCTCCTACGACGACAGAAGAAAGTACAAGATCCCCATGGGCGGCGAGATATGGGGCTTCGATTGGGATCAGGGTTATCAGTCCGCAAAGTAAATACCACTATCATCAAGCAATGCAAGTGCAGCAGTTGCTTTTACCGGGGTGCGGCTTTCTGCCGCACCCTTTTACATATTCTGTTTACATATTCTGTCAGAAAAACAAGAGACCTGCTTGCAGGCTGGATAGGATGGATGGACACGCCGTTTTCCCGGAATCATATTGACAGGCGCCGGATATTCATCTATATTTGATCAATTAGAGGAATCATGGGCGCCCGCCTCGGGCATTTAACCGCAAGTTGATCGAAAGCTTTGCATAACCGGCGAAAAATGGTTCGCAAGCGGCGAATCAAAGATTTTTCGACTTTCCAGAAATTAGACTAATTTATTGATTACATACATATTTAAGCATTATCAAGGGGGACATGACGAAGTCGTGTCCCCCTCAGCGCGGCGAAGCCATTTTTCAAAGGTCTCTGATCTTTCTTCTCGATAAGGTCCGGACGGTTATTGGACTTTTACAAGTCCATCATATTCGGGAGACAACCATCATGAATCTTTGGAAGTGGTTCAGCAGATTCTCTGTCGAAAACCAGGGACTCAATTACAAGCTCTCCGTCATCTTCGGACTTTTCTTTCTGGCGCCCATTGCGGGCTTCATGTACTTTGCCGTAAAATACGACATCCTGAGCGACGAGCACATCCCCATTTCCGTGGCAATCGACCTGGCCAGATCGGCCGTCCGCCGCTGATGGCCCGCCGTGTAGGGATCTTTCATCTCCACGGCCATGGAAATGGCCGTGTTTCCTTCCGTCATATCGACGGCAAGAACGGCAAATTCATCCCCGCCCATGCGCGCGATGATATCGGATGACCTGAAGGTTTCTTTGAGAACCGCCGCCACCTCAATGAGGGCGTGATCCCCCTCTTTATGGCCCAGGTTGTCATTGATCCATTTCATCCCGTCCAGATCGATGAAGAGAAGCAATAATGCCTTCTTTGCTCTGTCCGCAATCTTCAACTGCTGCTCTGCAAGCGTTAAAAATCCCCGTCTGTTGAAAAGACCCGTAAGCTGATCCGTGATCGATAACGCGCGAATCTCATCCTCCATCCGCTTGCGTTCTGTAACGTCATCGTAAATTGCAACGATCTCGCCGGAAGTCAGCCTATAGACGTTGTTTTCGACCCAGTGGGATATGCGGTTGTCCTGGTACAGGGATACCTGGTGATATTTATGCGCGTCCGTCTTCCATGAATCCTGCAAGACATCGAACAGACCGGTTTCCCTCACGCCGGGGAAGACTTCTGCGACCGTTTTACCGACGATGTCCTGCTTTTTCACCTGGCTGATCCGTTCACCGGCCGGGTTGATGTCGGCGATGATAAAGTCTTTCCCCTGATCTTTTGCCCGATAGATGATAACGCCGCTATTCATGGCATTGAACAGCTCCCGGAAACGTGCTTCACTTTCGCGCAGCAACTCCGCCGACCGGGCCGTCTTGTAGTTCACGATAAGAGGGATGATGATAAACGTACAGATCAGGATGGTCAAAATCACGCCGGTTGACCTGTACAGAAGAATCCTTTCCGTCCGGCCCATAACCACAATCGACCATCCCTCCGGATCAACAACCCGGCGGGAAACAAGATAGCGATTTGAGCTCAATGTCACATCCATCCCGTCGGCGACTTCCTGTGGCAACAAGGCCACAAACGGTTTTTCACCGAACTGTCTGGATGCAAGCAATGCCCGCTCGGTTTCCCTGTCGACGGGCCACAGGCTCTTAAGCAGCATCTCTTTCCTGCTGGAAAGAAAAATAATACCCTGGAAATTTATGAAAAAAATGGGGATTGTATGCTTATGTTTGTTTCTATATCATCAAGATCCCTTTTCATCGCAACAACGCCGATGATGGCGCCGCTGCCATCCCAGACAGGAAAGCTTGCGGAGAACCTGACAGAGACTTCACAGCCCCTTCGATTCTTATGAATTCATCCGTCAGATGGGTCGATAACAATCGGATTGTCGCTTCATTTTCTTTGACGATTTCCTGTCTGGCCATATCGCCTAAATATTCCGTTGCAAACCACCCCGCACCGACAACAACAGACAGGATAACAATATATATTATCAACCATTTGTGGCGTGATACATTTTTTTGTTCATGACATCCTGCCTCATTTCACACCCAGCACATTCCTGAATGCCCCGGACCGGCCAGATCCGGCAGGATCATTTTCGCAATGAACTTTCTCTCATCGTGGGGCATAAACGCCTTGGCGATCTCTGTTCGTGGTGAAAGCGAATTATTTCAGATATTGTTTCAAATCACGGTAAAAATTTTCATGGGGGCCAAGCGTTAAGAGCACAATCCTGGTGTCGTCATATTCATAAGCCAGCAGCATCTGTCTCTTTAACATCTTGAATTTATATACGTAAACGCCATATATATCCCCCTTCTTAGCTTCCCCTTCTTCCGGCTGCGCTTGAATAAACCGAACGGCATTGTCCAGAATCTTCCCTTCATTTTTACGCAAACGGCCTTTTTGCCTTACAAACAGGGGGGATTGAAAAACTTGTCTGGTCATGGGGTTTCGCCAAAGACATAGGGCGTCTTTTGACCGGCGCGAATCTGCGCCCTGCCGATCAGAATGTCCTTGATGAAGGAAAAGGGCAGGTCAGGATTTTCTTCGGCAACTTTTCCCAGCTTTGCCCAATATTCGACTTGCCCGGCGATGGACCGGTTTTCCAGCATCGCATGAACCGTTGCAATTTCTGCAAGTTCATCCGATATTTTAACTGCTCGCGGCATATTTACTTCCTCCCATGATTTCTTTGTAACTTTATATATCATTTTGAAATATAAAGCAACCGATTCTTACCCTTCGGGACTGCTTTCGCGCATTCATTTTCCCTATGTCGTCGATCTTTCCGAGACCTTTTCGTATCTCGTATCTCGTGAAGCGTTTAAAGGCGTTCGTCCTTCCTTCACGCTTCTGGAGACACGCTTCGCGCAATCGTAAAGTAGAACGTCGCACCTTTGCCGACCTCGCCTTCCGCCCAGACGCGGCCGCCGTGACGGTGAATGATGCGCCGGACCGTCGCCAGGCCGATCCCCGTCCCCGGAAAATCCTCCGTGGCATGCAGGCGCTGAAAGGCGCCGAAGAGCAGCCCCCGCAGGGTTTCGGACTTCACCTGCCACTGCACCCGCGCCCGTTCTTCCCGATACAAAAGATAATCGTCCCGCGAGACGATCCGCTCAAAGGCGATTTTCCGCATTTGCGTGACCATACGTTCATTCCGATCCGCCCTGTCCATCTCCCGGAATGACCAAGCCAGGAGAAGGATCATGAGCATGACAGCAACCAGGGAGATCCAGGCATTGAGCCTCAGTCTTGTTTTGATCTTCATATCCTTTTCTCCCTACCGGATGATTCTGACCGCCCCCGGTTTGACCGCCTGGATGCCGTCTGCATAGATGAAATCGAGATAGTTGGGCATATCCTTTCGTTCCGTCAACCGGTGTTTAACGACCCACCGCGTCTGGTCCTCGAGGCTTACGATGAGGGATTGATCGAGAGTCAGCCTGTGGAAATATGGGAAGTGTCCCCATATTTACCCATATTTCCCATATTTCCCCTTGCCCCCCTTTTCTGGCGGTGCTATAAATCTCAAAAAAGAAACTGGAGTTTGCCGCCATGCCGGAAGCCCTCAAGACCGTCCTCTTTATCCTCTTCGCCGTCGGCGCCATGATCCTTGCCCTGCGCATCGCCGGCTGGAAAATGAAAAAGGCCTGCGACCTCATTATCCGGGATCTGAAGGAGAAAAAGGCGATCGATCCGGCCTCCGCCGTGGAGCTGCCTTACGTTAAAAGTCCGATGATTAATATCGGTTTGCGGGACTACCGGCCGCGGGCGCTGGAGGAACTCGTGAAAAACGACGTGGTCAGGATGCTGGAAGGGGGAAGGTACTATCTGCGCGAGGGGCACAAACTCGAATAATCGGGGACAGGTTCACATTTTTGGAATAATCCGGGACGGGGTTATATTTCTCCTGAAAATGTGAACCCGTCCCTAATTTCCGGCATAAAGAAGGGGGGAGAAAATCTGGTTTTCTCCCCCCTTCTCTTGATAACCATTCATGCCGGTGAGGAGGGGGGCAAGAAGCATGAAAATGGTTTTATTTCATTGAGAACCGATCCGGCCCCCTACTTTCCCAGCATCAAATTGGGCAGCCAGGTGACGATCTCCGGAAACATCGTGCAGAGCACGACACCGATAAACTGGAGGATCAGAAACGGCACGACGCCCCGGTAAATGTGGCTGAGTTTCACGCCCTCGAGTCCGAGCCCCGACATGTAGAACAGGGCGTAGCCGAAAGGCGGCGTCAAAAACGACATCTGCAGGTTGATCGCCAGCATGGCGACGAACCAGAGCATATCGAAGCCCAACGCCTGTGCAACGGGCAGAAAGATCGGAAACGTGATCATGACGATGCCGATCCAGTCGATGAAGCAGCCGAGTATAATGTAGATGGCCATGATCAGGATGTACGTGCCCCATTTCCCCAGGCCGAGACCAAGCAGTGAATCGACAATGGCCTTGCCGCCGCCCAGGCCGAGGAAGACGCCCGTGAAGCAGGTCGCGCCGACGATGATGATGATGACCATCGTCGTAGTCCGCGATGTCTGGTAGAGACATTCAGTGAAGTTCCGCCAGGTCAGCTTGCGATAGGCCGCGGCCATGATAAAGGCGACAAAGGCCCCCACGCCGGCGGCTTCCGTCGGCGTGGCGACACCGAAAAAGATCGCCCCGAGAACAGCCACAATCAGTATCATCGGCGGGACGGCGTAGCGCAGCGTGTCCGTGACGCGCTTGATGAACGGAATCAGCTCCAGTTCCGCCCGCGGCACCGGCGGGCCGATCTTCGGGTTAACGCCGCAGCGAACGGCGATGTAGATCATGTACAGGATCCCCAGCGTCACGCCCGGAACGACACCACTCATGAGAAGCTTCCCAGCTGAAATGGACGCCTGATCGGCCATCATGACGAGCATGATGCTCGGGGGAATCAGTATCCCCAGAGAGCCTCCGGCGGCGATCATCCCCGTCGATATCTCCTTCTGATAGCCATAGCGCAGCAGCATCGGCCCGGTCAGAAGCCCCATCGTGACGACCGAGGCGCCGATGATGCCCGTACAGGCGGCAAAGACAATGGAGACCAGAATCACGGCGAGCCCCACGCCGCCCCGTATCGGGCCGAGCAGGATCCGCAGGGACTTGAAGAGCGCATCCGCCACACCGGATGTCGTCAGGAAGTTTCCCATCAGAACGAAAAGCGTGATGGCCACAAGGACGAAATTGTCCATGGTCCCGTAGATCCGAAAAATGAAGATGCCGAAAAAGTGGGGTCCGATGAAAACGAGACCGAACACGGCGCCGACGCCGCCCAGAACGAAGGCCAGGGGATGCCCCATGAATAAAAAGATGACCAGCATGACAAACATACTGATTGCAGCAAGTTCCGGACTCATTGGCTCACCCCCTTTTCTTCAACGATAACGCCTATATGCTTGATTACTTCCGAGATGCCCTGCAAAAGCAGCAGGATCGCCGTCACGGGAATGACGGTTTTGATGGGATACAACGGCGGTCCCCAGGCGCTCCATGACGTTTCGAGCTGACTCCACGACGTGTAGGAGTAGTCGATGCCGTAGTAGGTAAATACGGCGATGAACGGAAAAAACATGAAGGCGTAGCAGACCAGGGACACGACGGCGTTCGTCTTTCTCGAAAAATTGCTGGAAACCAGATCGATGCTCACATGGGATTTCATCAGGAGGCCATAGGCGGCCACGAGCATGAAATGGGACGCATACATCATGTTGCTCCCCTCGAAGGTCCATATTGTGGGACTTCCGAACGACCTCGTGATAACCTCATAAACGACAAACAGTGTCAAGGGGATCAAGAAATAACTGAAGACCTTGCCTGTCCACGTGTTTAAAGTATCGATCTTCTTTGATATACTAAGCAGTGCGTGCATTTCCGGAAACCTCTTTCTGTTGAATATCGGAGCGGCCGGCGACTAATGCCGGTCGCCCCGATGCGTTCACCCGCTTATTTGATCCCCGGAAGTTTCGGGATCGTGTAGGGATTCCGTCCCTGTGCAAACGGTGCCTGGAAATCTCTGGTCGCCTTGAAATCCTTCAGATACTGGAACATGGAAAGGGCCGCCTTTTGATAATCGGGGTTCTTCTTGGCCTCGTCCACGAGGTATTCCCAAGCGTACTCCTCGATTTTCTTCAGATCCTTTTCGGACAGACGGATGGTCTGCGTGCCCTTTTTCTTGAATTCTTCGAGGGCCTTGACATTGCCGCTCTCATACCAGCTGCTCATGTAGGCCACATTGGCCTGGGCGGCGCGTTCGATGACCAGTTTCAGGTCCGCCGGCAGGCTCTCCCACGCCTTTTTATTGATCAGGACGCCGAAGGTCGAGGAGGGCTGATGCCAGCCGGGACCGATGTTGTATTTGGTCACCTCGCCGAAGCCCATCTTCCAGTCGATCGAGGGGCTGCAGAACTCGGCGCCGTCGATGGTCCCCAGTTGCAGGGCCTGATAGATCTCGCCGCCGGAAACCATGACCTGGGCGGCCCCCAGTTTTTTAAGGATGTGGCCCTGCGCTTTGCCGGACATACGCAGCTTCTTACCTTTGTAATCAGCCAGATTCTTGATCGGGACGCGGGTCCGGATGCCTGACTCCATCGGGCTTACGCTGTGAAGGAAATATACGATGCCGTATTTTCCGAACAGGTCTTCGTAAATCTTCTTCCCGCCGAAATGGTAGTACCAGTTGATGTAGTCGTACTGGGTCAGCCCCATCGGGAAGGAACCCAGGAGGTCAAAGGCGCTGTTCTTGCCCGCCCAGTAGCTCGGCCAGTCGCCGCCGGCTTCCACGGAGCCCTTGGCAACAGCGTCGAAGACCGCATTGGCCGGGACCAGTTCGCCCGCGGGCGAAACCGTGATCTGAAGGCGCCCGCCGCTCATCTCGTTGACGAGATTGGCGAAGTTCTTGTCGCCTTGGAGCAGATCGATGGCCGGCGTCCAGGTGGAGACCATCTTCCATTTAATGACCTTGTCGGGCGCGGCCATGGCCATGCCCGCGCAGAATACCGTCGCGATCACGACGGCGATCATGATTGCAAAACTCTTTTTCATCGCTCTTTCTCCTTTTCTTCTTTGTTTGTTTCCCGCCGTTTCCAGCGGTAAGCCACTTGTCATCCCTATCGGATGACAACCTATTAACAGCCGCGGCTACAGCCATGAATACCGCGGCCACACGCACACTTCTTGTTAATGACTGTTGTCGCCCCGGCTGAGCACCACCCTCCATGGGTCCACATCCTCCCGCAACGCTCTGAGTTCCTCCTGTGTCGGTTCCTCCTCCCGACCGACATGGTCTGAAATCAGCAGATCAAATCCTGTATCTTCTATCACCTTTTCCCGGGAGACACCCGGTAAAAGTGATTTCAAGCGCATGCGCTTGCTTGTCTCCTCAAAATCGAAGATCCCCAGTTCGGTAAAAACAAGATGGGGGCCGTTTCCCGGCGGCAGCCCGGCCCGCTCGCGTGCGCCGGGCCCATCGAGATAGCCGGGCGTGGTGATAAAATCCACTTTTTCGACAAAACGCCGGCGGCTGTGATTCATGATGATCAGCGTCTTCCAGGCCAGCGAGCCCAGTTCGTTGGCGCCGCCGCTTCCGGGCAATCTTGTCCGGGGATTCAGGTAATCGTCCCCGATCATCGTGGAATTGAGATTCCCGTACCTGTCAA
>JAUSOK010000174.1 GCA_030656035.1 Syntrophales bacterium | reverse complement strand
CTTGATCGGCGAGGTAAAACCCTTCCCCGGTCAGATTTTCGTCGCCTGCTGGTTGCGGCATCTGCTGGAAACAAAAAGTGACCTGTCCGACCTTGAAGAGAGCAGCCAGGACGCGCTGCAGGACCCCTATTCCATCCGCTGCACGCCACAGATTGCGGGAGTATTGTATGACGCCCTGGAGTGGATCGGCAAATGGGTGGCCACGGAGGCCAACAGCTCCAACGACAACCCCCTGTTCGATCCCGAAACGGGCCAACAGCTCATGAGCGGCAATTTCTATGGCGGGCATATCGCCTTTGCCATGGACGCCCTGAAATCGGCAGTGGCGGCCATCGCCGACATGTCGGACCGCCAGATACTTCTTCTTGTCAATCCCCAGACCAACCGGGGGCTCCCGGCGGATCTCGTCGGCGCCAGGGGCGACCATTTTGCCCTCCATCATGGTTTCAAAGCCATCTCCATCACAGCTACCGCCCTGTGCGCCGAGGCATTGAAGGAAACCATGCCCGCAGCCTCCTTTTCACGCTCCTGCGAGTCCCACAACCAGGACAAGGTCAGTCTCGGCACCATTGCCGCCCGGGACGCCCAGAGAATCTGCACGCTGGTGGAAAGGGTTGTCGCCATCCACCTCCTGACGGCAGCCCAGGGTTGTGAACTGCGTAACACCTATACGGCCCGTCCGTGCCTGACGCAATTGATCCAGGTCATTCGCGCTATGGCCAAAGGGGTTGTCGAGGATCGGCCCATGGATCGCGACATTGTACGTATGGTCCAGGCCATCGCCGAATCCGATCTGTTTACACTAACTGAACCGGATGTATTGCCGCAGGGGGGCTCCTATGAATGACAAAGCGCATCTCAGCCATGAAATAGAGGGCCGGGTGTCCTTTTACGATCTCGACCCCATGCAGATTGTGTGGCACGGTAATTACTTCAATTATTTCGAGGATGCGAGGCAGGCGCTTTTCGCCCATCGTGGCGTCGATCTCAACGAGTTTTTCCAGCGATCCCAATGCCTGTTTCCCATCATCAGAACATCGACAAAACATATCTATCCCCTGCGGTATGCCGATGTGTTTATCTGCAAGGCCACCCTGGTGGAGGCAAAAACGAAAATTGTCGTGGACTTCGAGATCAGGCTCAAAGACAGCGGAAAGATATGCACCCGGGGCAGGACGGAACAGGTGACCGTGAAGGCCCCGGAGATGGAGATCATGTTCAATATTCCCGATGAAATCCGCAGGGCCCTGGGGTTTTGATGAACGACACGGATATACGCAAGGCCATGGTAGCGGGCGTTGAGCGCTTGACTGCCTGGTCGGAGCTGCTGGATCGCATCAACGTCTTTCCCGTTGCAGACGGCGATACCGGAAGAAACCTGGTCATCAGCCTGGCGCCGCTTCGCCGGACCGATGGGGAACCAAAGATTTTGGCCCGTGAACTCCTGTTTTCGGCCCGGGGAAACGCAGGCAATATCGCCGCCCGCTTCTTTCATGCCTTCCTCCAGGGGTCGCCCCCGACGGAACTCGCCGCGACGATACAGCGGGGACGCGACCAGGCGTGGCAGGCCGTCGCCGATCCCCAACCGGGAACCATGCTGACTTTCTTCGATGAACTGATCGGGATCGTCCGGCAGGATCCCCCCGTTCAAGCAGACAGGGCGTGGGTCCGCCGGGTCATGGGCCATCTAACAGCGGTCGTAGCGGCAACAACGGACCGGCAAATGCGTCTGAAAGAGTCCGGCGTGGTCGATTCCGGCGCCTTGGGGATGTTCCTTTTTTTTGACGGCTTTTGGAATGGACTCGCCGGGCATGACGACGAATTCTGTGACGTTGCTACCCTTTTTTCGGATAGACTCCATGTGCACCCCCGTGTGCATGCATATCCCGAATCCGGTTACTGCGTCGATATGGTCCTGTCGCACGACGAAGGCGCGGATCAGAAAATCGCAGCGATCGCCCATAACGGTGAAAGCGTCGTCGTGATCCGGGACGGCGATTATGTCAAGGTGCACCTGCACACACAGGACCGGGAGCAGACGAGACGGCGCATCGAGACCATCAGCCATGTCCTTCAGTGGTCCGATGACGATTTGCAGGCCCAGACCGCGGCATTTCAATATCCGCATACGCGGCAGGCCCTCCATGTCATGACCGACGCCGCCGGTTCCCTGACCCGGGAGCATGCACGGGCATTGGACGTGACCCTTCTGGACAGCTACATTATCATGGGTGAAAAGGCCCTGCCGGAGAGCTGCCTGACGCCGGCCATTCTCTATGAGGCCATGAAAAAAGGGCAGTCCGTCTCCACGTCCCAGGCTTCCATTTTTGAGCGCCTGCAGTCCTATCAGAGCGTGGTGAGCCTTTACGGAAAGGCCCTGTATCTCTGCGTGGGATCGTTTTATACCGGCAATTATGATACCGCCGTACAGTGGAAGACCGAACACGATCCGCATAACAGCCTGACCGTCATGGACACGGGATGTGCGGCGGGCCGCCTGGGGCTCCTCGCCCAGGTGACTGCGCGTTTCGCCGGGCAAACGGAAAACCCCGATGAAGTGACAACCTTTGCGAGGGAGGCGGTGCACCGCTGCCATGAGTATATCTTTCTTGACCGGCTTCAATATCTGGCCGCCGGGGACCGGATGTCCAAAACAGGGGCCTTCTTCGGCGACATGATGCACATGAAGCCCGTCATCAGCCCCCAGCCGGACGGGGCCAGGAAAGTCGGCCTGGTCCGGAATCGTCGCGACCAGGAGGCATTCGCCGTGAAAAAACTGGCCGCAGGCCTGAAACCTGATTCCCGGTCCGTCATCTGGCTCGAATATACGGATAACAGAGACTGGATAGAGGATGAATTCCGGCCGGAAATCAAAAATATGTATCCGGCGGCGGAGATCGTGGTCAAGCCCCTGTCGTTGACGACGGGCGTACATACGGGGCCGGGGAGTTGGGCGGTGGCGTTTTTCGCCGATGAATAATGGCGCCTTCCCATTCCATGCCCAAAAAACTATGAAGACATCAGCAGGAACCCCAGAGACAGACATCGGCCGCGTGGCCATTGTGATTCCCGCCTACAATCACGAAGGGAAGATTGCCGGGGTGATCCGGGAGGCCCGGAAGCTTCCCTGGCCGCTCTTTGTCGTGGACGACGGATCGACGGACAGCACCTGTGAGCGGATCAAGGATAGCCCCGATGTTGTCGTCATACGTCATGACAGGAACCTGGGAAAAGGGGCGGCCATCCTGACCGGATTCGCCGCC
>JAUSOK010000173.1 GCA_030656035.1 Syntrophales bacterium | reverse complement strand
TATCATGATTTATTATGACTGATGCAAGGGGCAGTTCTGCACTACATTCACTTTTTCAAAGAGCCCTGTTGAAATCACTATCCTTTTCCCGGAAAGCACATCAATTATTACCAAAAACCGCCGTAAACTGCGGAAGTTGGGGTAACGGTGGTCAACAGAAGGAGCGAATCAGCCAGGACAATCATTCCGGGCAGGAAACAGCGAACTCACAGGAGGGCTGCCATGAATAAACTGTCACCCTACATCGAGTATGTCTTCCAGTGTTCCCTTACGGGCATGGACCCGAATCCCGACGCGAAACGCTATGAAAAGATAGAGCTTTGGGATGAGATCATCAATGCCCATGTCAACGGAATGAACACCCTTTTGAGGATATCCCAACAGACGGAGGCGGCGATGAGAGCCAAGGCAAGGGAAAACAACAACGCAATCAACGAAAAGAGAAAGGAGGAATGAATCATGATCAACACAGTGACCATCGTCGGCAATATGGGCCAGGATCCAGAAATCCGGTACACCGCAGGCGGCGTCCCCGTGGCCAACTTCACCGTCGCCGTCAACGAGGTTTACACCGCAAAGGACGGCCAGAAAATCAAAAAGGTCCACTGGTTTCGGGTGACGGCCTTCCAGCGGCTCGCGGAAATCGTCGCCGAATACTGCACCAAGGGGTCGAAGATCGGCGTCCGGGGGCAGTTGCAGTACCGCCAGTGGCAGGATGGCGAGGGCTTCAACCGGAGCCTCGTCGAGATCCGGGCAAGGGAACTTGAACTCCTGAGCGGCAAGAACGGAAATCAGTCAGCGGCTGAAGAAGAGATTCCCGCCGCTGAGGTTGAGGACGATGTGCCGTTCTGAGGGCGCGTCAATGGAGTCAGTAAAACATGAGAAAGGCATCCCGGGAAACAACGGCGATGTCTTTCTCACCCCGGGAATGATCGTTTCGACCCTACAGTTGCCACGGTCCTCCGGGCGGCCATTCCTTTTCAAACCTTCCTTGTTTTTCACTCACTTCGACGACAGGATACAAGAACGCCCCGATTCCATCCATAATCATCGGGAACTCATCCGATGTGTCGGAAATATGAGCTTTCCGGAGAAACGTCTTCCATTGGGTTTGTTTGTCGGACCTGTCGGCAAATTCTTTGGAGAAGATCAGTGCTTGGGAACTCAAAGGCGTTGCCCTCCGTTGACAGGTGGCCATAATAGCGTCCTGGAGCGTCGATCCGTGAAACGGATATGCGCGGCTCAACATCCAAATGTCATAGAAATCCTTCATTCGACTGTTCAGTTCCACCAGGTCCAACGATGCCTCGAATTTTTCCGCCACAATGGTCTCGACACTGTAAGCCTTAACGACAGGCGGTTCCATATCCAGCAACGTCGGAAATGTCATATCCTGAACGTCGGGAATCACGACATCGCCGAATCCGACATCTATCTGCATGGGGATTCTTGCCTTGCCGAGCCAGGCGTCAAACTTAAGCCGTATGCCGGGATACTCCGCATCCTCTGCCATGGGTTCAATGCTGAAATCATCAAATTCATAGACCAGTCCGTCATCGAGCTCCACGCTTCCGATCTCACGGATCAATCCACCGACGGTGTCAATATCTCCCGGCATGAGACCCAGAAAATCGATATCCCTCGTTGATCTGGCCAGGGGGAGACCCATGCCCACCAGCAGAAGGCCGCCCTTCAGGATGAATATTTCTTTCAAAGGCGACCGTGACAAGCGGAAGAGAAAGCGTTCCAGGCTGTAGTGGGTCAATAAAGATTGAAAGGGTTTCCCGCTTTGACGGGCCATGGATAGAAGCCGGTTTTTTACGGAGGCTGCCATATTCCTGACGCGATCGCCGTTCATGAAACCATGGCCTCCAGATAGGGGGTGACGAGCTTTTCCACCTTGCAGAGCTTCGCGTATTCCATCAGCTTGGCCGGACTCGCCCCGCGTTGTTTGAGATATGACCGGGCCGCCTCCAGGGCCACGTCGAGTCCCACCGTATTGCGCCAGTGGAAACAATCGATAACCGTTTTGGGCGCATTGTAGATCCGGACGTCCTGCTCCATGATGCGATGGACTTCGATGCCTTCCGGAAAACATGAACCGCTGAAGAAAATGACCCGGACCGGCGGATAAGTCACCTTCGGTTTGCGGGCCTTCCGCTCCACGGCAAGCCAGACTTCATGCGGTATCTCGGTGGTCAGACCGTGGAAGGAGAGGGCTGAAATGAGGCAGATAACGCCGTGGGGAGCTACCTTGGCCACATTGGCAAGATCGATTTCCGTCGGTGTGTTATCCATCTCGGAAAGCTGATAGACGCCCCGGGAAAGTGTAAACAGTGCGCCCTTATCGCGGAGGCCGTACAGGGTTCTGCGGTGAATCCCATGGCGGAAGGCCTCCTGGGTGCGAATGATCCCTCCCAGGTTTCGGATAATCTCGATGGCTTTTTCTTTGGCGGTATTCATGGGGGCATGGTACAGAAACGTCGGCAAAAAGTCAAGTCTGCCGACGTTATTTGACCATCAAAAATTCCGGTTTCCGCTCCAGGATGGTCTTCAGAAGCGACTGATTCTCGTTGCCGAGGACCTGCGCCATGGATTCAAACCAAACCTTGGGTTCATCGGGCTGTGGGCGGTATTCTCCCCGGGCGATAGCCAAGGTTCGCTTTTTGTAATCCTCATAGAATATGATGCCGATGTGTAGAGTCTTCTGATCTTTCATGGGTGGATTAAGTATCACCAGATGATAATATTCGCCACTGTTTTTTCAAAAAATAAGGTCCTGCCCCGTGATTTTAACGTGGTTTTTTGCAGTAGTAAAATGCAGACGTTCATGATAAGTAGAATGCCCAAGTCAAGATGATAACCGGGAATTATACCTTGGCCCTTGCAGTAATATTGCAGTAATTTCCCGGAAAAAAGGGGTATTATACAGTATAAATCGGGACGCTCCGGGACAGGAGAAATACAGCCCAATTTATTGAATATACGAAGTATTTTAATGAAGTCGCTGTCTTGCCGATTCCTACGGTTCAGGGCTCATAACCCAAAGGTCAGAGGTTCGAATCCTCTCCCCGCTACCAAGACATTACAAGGGATTAGCTGAAGCAGCTGATCCCTTTTCTGTATAAAAAAGGAATTTTTGTCAATTTATAATGCCTTGACAGTGGTTAACATTGTCGCTTTTTCATTTCTTCCTTGTCAGTAAATCGCCAGCACTGATGAAAATGCGGGACTTCAAAAGGCAATCAATGGATATTCTTTTCATCCCTAATTGTGATATGAATGATGTAAATGTCGACGGCTGGATGTGAGGGGATAGGGCCAACGGATGCATGGTTGAAATACTGTGGCATCGCCAGAAATCATGTCGGTTAAAGTGGAAGAAACAAACCAATCATAAACTTAAAATAACCCCCATTCCGGCGGTTTTTTATGTTAAAAACAGCCGCTCCATCTATAATTGCGTTGACAAGGCCTGTTTCAATGAATATATAGAGCATGGACCGGTTTCCCGGCGAGAGTGGCGGAATTGGCAGACGCACTGGACTTAGGATCCAGCGGGTTAAACCGTAGGAGTTCAAATCTCCTCTCTCGCACCAAAATCAGAATTTGGCGAAATCCACAAACAAGGAGTAAAGCATTGTGAATGAAGCGAATATGGCGGTTAAAGTTGAAGAAATCAGTCCCGTCAGGAAAAGACTTTCCTTTGAGATTCCTTGGGAAGATGTGAAAAAAGGAATGGATGCCGTGTATCGCGATGTGGCCAAAAAGGCACGCATCCGGGGATTCCGTCAGGGCAAGATTCCGCGAGACATTCTCGAGCGGCACTATAAGGACCATGTGGAAGAAGAAACCGTTACCAAGCTGGTCAATCAGGTCTACTGGGATGCCATCAAGGAGCACGATATCCAGGCGGTGACACAGCCGCAAATTGATCAGCAGGGTATTGCACCGGAAAAAAATTTCAGCTTTACAGCCACCGTCGAGGTGGAGCCTCTGCTGGACCCCAAAGGCTATCTCGATCTGGAACTGGAAAAGGAAGAACTGGCCGTCACGGAGCAGGACATTGATAACAGGCTCAAAGAGATTCAGCAGATGTTTGCGACGATGCAGGATATCGAAGAGGATCGCGGTTTGATGGCCGGGGAATTTGCGACACTCGATTTCGAGGGGACGCTGGCGGGCGAGGCCCTGAAGGAGTTAAAGGCGGAAAACTATTTTCTGGAAGTCGGTTCCGGAATCCTCGTGCCGGGTTTTGAAGACCAGTTGATCGGCATGAAAAAAGGCGAAACGAGACAGATTCAGGTTCGGTTCCCTGACGATTATCAGGCGGCGCATCTTGCCGGAAAAGAGGTTGACTTTACGGTGACGCTCAAAGGGCTGAAAGAGAAAAAACTGCCTGAAATCAATGAGGAATTTGTCAAGAATTTTGAAAGATACGACTCTCTTGAGAGCCTCAATGCCGATATATTCAAAAGCCTGGAAGCGGAGCATAAAGCGAGGATTGAGGCGGACGTCAGAAAGATGATTGTGGACAAACTCCTTCAGAACGGGGATAATGACTTCGATGTGCCGCCGTCCTTTGTAGAGCGGCAGATCTTCCAGATGATGGCGGACACACAGCGGCGGCTGCTTTCCCGCGGGATGGACAAGAAGACGGCGACGGAAATGACCGTCAAAATGCATGACACATTCAAAGACGAAGCAAAAAAGATCGTCCTGACGGCACTGATCATTAAGAATATAAGTCGCTTAGAGAGTATCTCCGCCGGTGAAAGCGAGGTGGAGGACCGGATCCGCATGATGGCGGAAAGTCGCGGCATGACGGTCGAGGCGCTGCGGGAATCCCTCGAAAAGGATGATATGCTGGAACATATCGAAAACGAGGTCCTGCACCAGAAGGTTTTTGATTTTATCGCAGCAAAAGCCAAAATACGGACGGTGAAAAGAGACCGGTCTGAAGCCCGGGAGGACAAGCCATGACGCTGATCCCCATGGTTGTGGAACAGGATGGCCGCGGCGAGCGGGCTTTTGATATCTACTCAAGGCTCTTGAAGGACAGGATCATTTTTCTGGGGACGGCCATTGACGATCATGTATCCAACCTTGTCATTGCCCAGATGCTCTATCTCGAGTCCCAGGATCCGGACAAGGAAATCTTTCTTTATCTCAATTCGCCCGGCGGCCATGTCAGTTCCGGCATGGCTATTTTTGATACGATGAATTACATCAAACCGCCCGTCTGCACCTTCTGCATGGGGCAGGCGGCCAGTATGTGCGCATTGCTGCTCGCGGCCGGACACAAAGGAAAGCGCTATGCCTTGCCGCATTCCCGGATCCTGATTCACCAGCCGCTGGGCGGATTTCAGGGGCAGGCGACGGATATCGACATCCAGGCGCGGGAGATCCTGCGGTTGAAAGATGAATTAAATGATATTCTTGCCGAGTTGACGGGTCAAGCCCTGGTCAAGGTACAGGCCGACACGGAGCGCGATTATTATATGAGCGCTCAGCAGGCCAAAGATTATGGAATCATTGATGAAATAATCATGAAGCGGATATCCTGAGGAGTTTTTAAATGGCAAAAAGAAGAGATTATCAGGGCGGACAGGGAATGCTTTTCTGCTCCTTTTGCGGAAAAAACCAGAATGAGGTGCTGAAGCTGGTGGCCGGACCGACCGCCTATATCTGTGACGAATGCATCGAGCTTTGCCGGTGCATTGTGGAAGAGGAAACTGGGACGGTAAAGAAGGAAGAGCCGGGCAGCGGCATCCCGGAACCCAGGACCATCAAGAAATTTCTGGATCAATACGTCATCGGACAGGAAAAGACAAAAAAGATTCTTGCCGTGGCTGTTTATAATCATTACAAGCGTTTATTCAGCGAAGTGGATCTGCAGGGGGTTGACATTCAGAAGAGCAATGTCCTGCTTATAGGACCGACCGGTTCCGGTAAGACGCTTCTGGCCAAGACGCTGGCAAGAATGTTGAATGTTCCCTTTACGATTGCCGATGCGACGACATTGACGGAAGCGGGTTATGTGGGCGAAGATGTTGAGAATATCATCCTGAGTCTGCTGCAGAATTCCGACTATGATGTCGCCCGTGCCTCAAAAGGCATTGTTTATATTGATGAAATTGATAAAATCGCCAAGAAGTCGGGGAATCCTTCGATTACGCGCGATGTGTCGGGAGAAGGGGTGCAGCAGGCCCTCTTGAAGATCATAGAGGGAACCATGGCCAACATCCCGCCGAAGGGCGGCAGAAAGCACCCCCAACAGGAGTTTATTCAGGTCGATACGACGAATATCCTGTTTATCTGCGGCGGCGCTTTCAACGATCTGGAAGACATTATTGCCCGGCGTGTGGGCGTCAACAAAATGGGCTTCGGGGCCGATATCAAAAGTAAAAAAGAGAAGAAAGTCGGTGAATTGCTTTCAGAGGTCCAGCCCGAGGATCTGCTCAAATTCGGGCTCATTCCGGAGTTTGTGGGCCGCCTGCCCGTCATTGCGACGCTGAATGAACTGACAAAGGAAGAACTGATCAAGATTCTGGTTGAACCGAAAGATGCAATTATTAAACAGTATACAAAACTGTTCGAGCTCGAAAACGTGAGGCTGAAGTTTACTGATGGGGCCCTCCGGGCCATTGCGACGCTTTCTGCGGAGAGAAAAGCCGGGGCGCGGGGACTGCGGGCCATCCTGGAAAATACCATGTTAGAGATAATGTTTGATATTCCTTCCCGTCCTGATGTGCGGGAATGCGTCATTAATGAAGATGTGGTCATGAACCGCGAACATCCCATCCTGCTGTTCGAGAAGCAGTCAGAAACAGCGTAAATGTCTTAGAATATAAAGGAAAAAATATGTTTGATTTCATCAAGAATAAAGACAAACTGGGAAAAATCATGGCCATCCCGCTGTTGCCGTTACGGGATGTCGTGGTCTTTCCCCATATGATCGTGCCGCTTTTTGTGGGACGGGAAAGATCCATTGCGGCCCTTGAGTCGGCTATGAAATATGAGAAAGGTATTTTCCTGGCAGCACAGAAAAATGCCCAGAAAGATGATCCCGAGCAAGAAGATATCCATAAAATCGGGACCATCGGCATCATCATTCAGCTGCTGAGACTTCCCGACGGTACAGTCAAAGTGCTCGTAGAAGGGAAACAACGCGGGATCATCAAGGACTACCTGCCCAATCAGGACTTCTTCGTGGTCAACGTTGAAGAACAGGAGGAAGTAGAGGAAAAACAGGACTATGTGAAGACAGAAGCCCTCATGCGGAGCATTCGTGAGGCTTTTGAAACCTATGTGAAGCTCAGCAAGAAAGTGCATGTGGAGATGGTGGGCACCATCGCGTCCATCGAAGGCGCTTCAAAGTTAGCGGATGTCATTGTGTCCCATATCGGGATCAAGCTGGGTGACAAGCAGAAGATCCTGGAGATCATCAATGTCAATGACCGGCTGGAAACCATTTACGAAATGATGCTGGGCGAGATCGAGATCCTGCAGGTGGAGGAAAAGATCAAGCGGCGGGTCAAAAAGCAGATGGAAAAGACCCAGAAGGATTATTACCTCAACGAGCAGATGCGAGCGATCCAGAAGGAGATGGGCGACAAGGATGATTTTAAGAGTGAGATTAATGAATTAGAAAAAAAATTAAAGAACAAGAAAATGCCCGAAGAACCCCAGAAGAAGGTGAAGGCGGAGATCAAAAAGCTGCAGATGATGGCGCCCATGTCCGCCGAGGCGACGGTATCGAGGAATTATATCGACTGGATTCTGGACATGCCCTGGTATGAAAAGACGGAAAACAAACATACGTTGAAGGAATCTGAGGGAATGCTTGAGGAAGATCATTACGGTCTCAAGCAGGTCAAGGAGCGGATTCTTGAATATCTGGCGGTTCAATCGCTGGTCAAGAAGAACAAGGGATCCATCCTGTGTCTCGTGGGGCCTCCCGGTGTCGGCAAGACATCCGTTGCCAAGTCTGTGGCGCGCGCGACGAACCGCAAGTTTGTCCGTCTGTCTCTCGGCGGCGTCCGGGATGAAGCGGAAATCAGGGGACACCGGCGGACCTATATCGGCGCATTGCCCGGGAAAATTGTGCAGCTCCTGAAAAAAGCAGGCTCCAACAACCCCGTTTTCTGTCTTGATGAGGTGGACAAGCTCAGTTCCGATTTCCGGGGCGACCCGTCCTCGGCGCTTCTGGAAGTGTTGGATCCGGAACAGAATATCGCCTTCAACGACAATTACCTCGAAGTGGATTATGACCTGTCGGATATCATGTTTATTACTACTGCAAACGTATTGCAGACCATTCCGGCCCCCCTGCAGGACCGCATGGAAGTCATCCGGATCGCCGGTTACACGGAACCGGAAAAAATGAACATCGCCTTGAAATTTCTCGTCAAAAAAGCTATAGAGGCCAATGGCCTGACGACCGACAACATTGCATTTTCCGAAGGGGCGTTGCTGACCATTATCCGTCAATACACCCGGGAAGCCGGCGTGAGAAACGTGGAGCGTGAAATCGCTTCCATCTGCCGGAAAGTGGCCCGGGAAATCGTGACCAACGGCAATGCAGGACTGATCAAAATTTCTTCCAAGACCGTTCAGAAATATCTTGGCGTCCCCAAGTACCGCCACGGCGAAGCCGAAGGCAAAGACAGCATCGGATTGGCGGTAGGTCTGGCCTGGACAGAGGTTGGGGGTGAACTCCTGGCCATAGAAGTTTCGCTCATGAAGGGCGCCGGCAAGATGATCATGACCGGCAAGCTGGGGGACGTGATGCAGGAATCCGTTCAGGCCGCATTGACCTACGTCCGTGCCCGCGCGGATCAATTCGGACTGAGCGACAATTTTTACAAGGAAATTGATATTCACATCCATGTGCCGGAAGGCGCAATTCCCAAAGACGGTCCTTCGGCGGGAATCGCGATGGCGACCTCCATTGCCTCGGCCTTTTTAAAAAGAAAAGTCCGCGGTGATTTGGCCATGACCGGTGAAATCACGCTGCGGGGCAGAGTGCTGCCCGTGGGCGGCCTGAAGGAAAAATTGCTGGCGGCGCATCGGGGAAACCTCAAAACGGTGCTTATTCCCAAAGACAATGAAAAGGACATGGCCGATGTGCCGGCCAATGTGGTCAAAGCCCTGAAGATCGTCTTTGTGGAGCATATGGATGAAGTCCTGAAGTTTGCCCTGCTTCCGGGAGAGGGACCGGAAGCGTTGAAGATCGACGTACCGCCGCCTGAAGCGCTCATGCAAATACCGCCGCCGGCCATGATCCCGGTGGTTGATCAGCCCCAGCGTCCGATGAATCATTGATGATTTAGCGCTTGACATCCATTTCCATTCTTGTTAGACGTCACAGCCTGTTGCGAAACAGAACGACGGGCGGGTAGCTCAGCTGGGAGAGCGCCACGCTTACACCGTGGATGTCACAGGTTCAAGTCCTGTTCCGCCTACCATGATCGTGATATGAAGCCCGTACAGGTTTCATTGATTTACATGTTGTTTAATTTAAACGGGGTCGTAGTTAAGTTGGTTATAACGCCGGCCTGTCACGCCGGAGGCCGAGGGTTCGAGTCCCTTCGACCCCGCCAGATAGGGAAAGGGGGTTAGATGAAAATCTAACCCCCTTTTTTATGAAATCGTTACAGTTGCCTGACCCGGATCATATTGGTCGTGCCCGTTTCATAGAGGGGATGGCCCAGCGTCATCACTATGAGATCGCCTACCTTCAGACCTGCGGCCTTTAACATGAACACCGGGGCCGTTTCGAAGATGGCGTCTGTATCCTTTGCCTCATCGATGAGGAAAGGTTGGCATCCCCAGATCAGAGTCAGTCTGCGGATTGTTTCCTTATCCGGGGAAAGGGCGATAATGGGCTGGCGGGGCCGGAAACGGGAGATGTGTCCGGCCGTCGCGCCCGAGCGGGTATGGACGACAATCGCCCGGGCGTCCAGATGATCGGCCAAAACGCAGGAGGCATGGGCGACGGATTCTGAAATATGCTTCCGGGGGGGCTGGCGCAGAAAGCTTGCGTAGGCATAGCCGGTTTCCGCGATGCGCGCGAGACGGTCCATGAAGCGGACGGCCTCGACGGGATAAGCGCCGGAGGCTGTTTCTTCGGAGAGCATGACGGCGTCGGTGCCGTCGAGGACGGCGTTGGCGACGTCAGCGGCTTCCGCCCGGGTCGGGCGTGGAGACGCCACCATCGAGCGCAACATTTGCGTGGCCGTAATGACCGGTTTTCCGACGGCATTGGCCTGCCGGATGAGCTGTTTCTGGATCAACGGGACGTCTTCCAGCGGAATCTCGACGCCCAGATCCCCGCGGGCCACCATCAGGCCGCCGGATACCTCCAGAATCGCATCGATATGCTGCAGGGCCTCGTGCTTTTCGATTTTGGCAATCACGGGGGTTTTTTTATTTGCACGCCTGATAATGGTCTGGGCCGATGCGATATCCTCGGCTGACCGGACAAAGGACAGGGCGACATAATCCACATCATGGGCCAGTCCGAACCGGAGGTCCTCCCGATCCTTGTTTGTCATGGCCGGGGTGCGGATGGTCCCGGAAGGCAGATTGATGCCCTTATTGGAGGTGAGCAGGCCGCCCGTGATCACCCGGCAGTGGATGCCTCCGGCGCCGGTCTTGACGACCTGCAGTTCCATCAGGCCGTCGGCCAGCAGAATCCGGTCGCCGACTTTGACCTCTTTCGGAAGACGCCGGTAGGAAATGGAGACCTGTTCATCTGTCCCCTGGATGTCGAGGGTCGTCAGCGTGAACGTCTGGTTTGACTTCAGCATGACGCCTGGTTCCGGGATGGGACCTACTCGAATCTTGGGTCCGGCAAGGTCCTGCAGGATGGCGACCGGTTGGTTCAGACGCTGAGAGATAGAGCGGATCAGCATGATCTTTTCCCTGTGGTCTTCGTGCGTTCCGTGGGAAAAATTCAGACGCGCCACATCCATACCGCCCTTGATCATTGCTTCGATGACTTGCGCCGTACTACTGGCAGGTCCGATGGTGCAGACAATCTTAGTTTTACGCATGGGGTTTTCCTTCTTCTGGTGGGTCCAGTTGTTTTTCGCGAGACGCACCTTTTGAAAGAGGCTCTTGAAAAACGGCTTGAGACGCTTACCATTTCCCTGACTTCCGCATTGAACGACTGCTGCTGTAAAAGAGTCTCGAGGGTTAGATGAAGGCGGAAATTCCAGCGATGATTGGCGTCAGCGGGTTCGTTGATGCGTTCTTCCCGCGGATCGGGGCGTCGTAGATCCGCGCTCATGCCGAGAATATCCTGAACGGGGAAAACCGCCCACATGCTGCTGCTGTTCAAATGAAGGACTACCATTTCCCGGCAGATCCAGGGCTCACAGGCTTTCGGGGCGACACCCGAATGGCCCAGGATCTCAGAGTAACAGATCTGGACGACCGCGCGATCCGCCTCTTCCCACCAGCCGCGGATCGTGGGCATGTCGTGACTAGATGGTGAAGCGACGGACAGGTAGGGATAGGAGTCCGGGACGGCGAGTACAATCCGGGGGTCTGCCGGCATGCGCTGGATGCAAAGACCCAACAGCCCCAGATTTTCCATGACACCGGCTACGCAACGCGGGACCATGCCGAGGTCTTCCCCGCAGATCAGCATATCCGTTGCGGATTTCAACGCCGACAGTTTCTCTCCGGCGTCCCGCGCCCAGAAGTATTCCTGGCGTTCGAAATAATAATCTTCGTAAAAACGCCGCAAGACGGCCTGCGTCTGCCCGTCCAGTGTTTGAAAGGCCCAGGTCAGATCCAGGGCGATGCGGGGATGAAAATAATCACGGTCGCCTGGTTTGTCCGGGATCAGGATCACGTCGTCATGGAGCCGGAAAAGGCCGCGCAACAAGGCATGATGCTCATCCATGCGGTCTTCCGTGTCATGCATGTGCGAGGAAAAACGGGCTGCGACCTTGTTCTGAGCGTCAAATTCAGGCCGGAGGCGATATCTGCCCGTTGTCGATGGTTCGAGGTATTCCCGGATGACCTCTTCCGTTCGCGCACCGAAGACGTTTTCGAGAAAATCAACTGTGATAGGTACTTCGCAGAGGACATCGACATTTTTAATCCCGGCGTCTTCCAGCTCGTTGCGGGATAGTGGAATCGCGGGATTGAACCTGCCCCTGAGCGCCGTCACGGCATCGCCGGGAATCTCCCAGATCCGAAAGAAGCCGATGACATGATCGAGACGAATCGCAACAAAATAACGGCTTAAATGCAGGAGCCGTCTTTTCCACCATGTGTATCCGTCAGCGGCCATGGCTTCCCAGTCGTAGGTGGGGAATCCCCAGTTCTGCCCTTCAATGGCAAAATCGTCCGGCGGCGCCCCCGCAGATTTGTCCATTCTGAACCACTCCGGATGCAGCCAGGTCTCCACGCTCATCTTGTCGACGCCGATGGGGATATCGCCCTTCAGGACGACGCCGCAATCGCGGGCATACTGAGAAGCCGCAAGCAACTGATGATGAAGGTGATACTGAAGGAAATAATAAAAGGCGAGTTTTCGAGCGTGCGGGGCGCCGGGATCGGTCAGTTGATCGATGGCCGCCGGCGTCATCCGGCTGAATTTTCCCCAATTACGGTAGTCGCTGGTTCCATGAAGGTCGCGCAGGTGGCAGAAAGCGGCGTAGGGCTTCAGCCAGTCGGTATGTTCCATCAGGAAGGCCTGAAACGCCACGGATGCGAGGAAGCTCCGGGCTTGCCGTGCAAAGATCCTTTTGAGAAAACCCATTTTGGCCGACATGACCGCTTCATAATCCACAACACTTTTCCTGTTCAGTTGTTCAGCGGCAGCGTCGATTTCCCGAATCAAGGATGCGGAGAGGCCTTCAATCGCCTGCAGATTCAGGTAAAGTGGATGGAGGGCAAAGACGGACAGTGTCGAGTAAGGATAAGCGTCGCTCCAATTCATGCAGACGGAGGTGTCGTTTACGGGCAGAAGCTGGATCATCTGCAACCCCATCTGTTTTGCCCAATCCGCCAGAAGCTTCAGATCGGGAAATTCTCCCACGCCGAGACCCTTTGCCGTGCGCAGGGAAAACACAGGGATGGCCAGTCCTGCGCCTTTCCAGTGCGCGGTGGAGGATTTGAACGCATAATCGGAGACGACAATCATCCGATTTTCTTCATCAATGAATGAATTATGGTCGCTCAGACGGCGATTGTCACCGGACTCCCAGAAGATGGTTTTCTTTTCGGAGTCTGTGATGAAGTACTTGTATTGAAAAGGAATTTCGACACGACGGACATGAAAATCAACATGCCAGTCAGGATAGCCGCTGTCATGCAGGGGCAGTGCCTTTTCAGGATTCCAAAGGCCGAGGGCCGGGATATTGCCGGCGCAATAAACCGACTGTCCCGGCGCGACCCTCGGGGCCGGAACATACAAGCGGACAGAAATGCCCGTTGCTTCACGGTCGGGAAAAACCCCGATTTGATCTATCTGCGGGCGCCGAAAGATAACCCTGCGGAAGGGTGCTGTTGCAAAAATCGCTTCCGGATCAACCGGTGGGTGCCAGAAATCCCGCTGTTCAACTGTTGCGCTTCCGCGATAATCGCGCGGTGCAAAGCGACGGTTCCCGCCGCCTTCAAAGCGGATGATTCCCGCGTTCCGGTCTTCAATCGCGTATCGGTAGGCAAAAGGTTCTCGTTCTTCTTCCGAAAACTTGATATCCGCCTGCCAGACGCCGCCCGCATGATAGCGCATCCGCAGCCCGCGATCAGCTTCCCATTGTCCGAGTTCAGGCGTGGATCCGACGATCAGAACGTTCTGGCTGTAGGTCGTCTGGAAAGGCAGAGAAAAGATGATCTTCATAACATGAGCCTGTACTTGAGTTATAAGTTATAACTAATCATAAAATATAATTAAGCAATCATCTGTATGTAGAATCGAAACCATTGCAAAATGGCTTCGCCGCCGCTTAAAATCCTTTCCGCCAAGAGGACGACCAGACGCCATCATGATGTATGACAAGCCGTTAACGTAATCTCTGGAAAGGTAGAGAAAACATTCGATTCGTCACTTGTGAACCGTTTTCATCGGTCATGCAAGCTCACGAATCATGAATTTATTGAAGTTGCTTTCAACCGGTTAAAGTATAGGAGAAAGGGGTGGGCGTGTCAATGGGAAACAGGGTACATTTAATTTGATTTTCTTCATGTTTTATTTTATGGAAGTGCCGGTGATCGAGGATGGTCCTGAAGAGGATTTCAAGATGCAGAAAAGGCTGTGGGCGCAAACAGGACTGTTGATGCGGAAAACATTTGATTCGCCGCTTGCAATCCCTTTTTTATCGGTTGTGCAAAGCGCTTATGGAGTAAAGGGTTCATGAAAATGCTGACAGAGGAGCAATTGGGAAAATACGCCGAGGTGCTGCTTTGGGGATTGAAAACGGCCCGCAAAGGCAAATTCAAAAAAAACGACGTGATCCTGGTGCAGTACGAGCCGGCCGCCGTCAGACTGGCGGAAATCCTCTATGAGCGGATACTTGAGGCGGGGATGAACCCCGTGCAGCGCGCGGGACTCACCGTCGGGATGGAGCGCTGTTTTTATGCAAAGGCCGATAACCGGCAAATTGTCTTCCGGGCGCCCGGCGACAGGGAACTCATTGAACATCTGAACGGCAGGATTTTCCTGCGGGCGCCGGGTTCGCTGACCCATCTGAAAGACATCGATCCGGTCAAAATCGGGAAATTCCTGATTTCGCGAAAACCGCTACGCGAGATCATGGACCGCCGGGAGGAAAAGGGATTATACGGATGGACCCTCTGCACACTGCCAACGCCGGAACTGATCCGTCAGGCCAAAACAACGAGCCGATCCTATACGGCGCAGATTATCAAGGCATGTTATCTCGATCATGAACACCCGGTTCGTCAGTGGGAGACGATTCACAAAACCGTTGGCGGAATCAAGAAATGGCTCAACAGCTTGAACGTAAAGTATTTTCATATTGAATCAAGCAACATCGATTTGAAAATCACGCCCGGCCGGCAGCGAAAATGGGTGGGAATTTCCGGACACAACATACCGAGCTTTGAGATTTTCCTGTCCCCGGACTGGCGCGACACGGAAGGGGTGTACCATGCCAATCTGCCCTCTTTCCGCAGCGGAAATTATATTGAGGGGGTGCGCCTGACCTTTGAAAAAGGCGTTGCGGTCAAGATTCGGGCGGCCGTCGGCGAGGATTTTACGGTCAAGCAGTTGACAATGGATCCCGGGGCCGGCCGGGTCGGTGAGTTTTCGCTGACGGATAAACGCTTTTCCCGGATCGACCGTTTCATGGCGGATACCCTCTTTGACGAGAATTTCGGCGGGGCCTACGGCAACTGCCACATCGCACTGGGGTCCTCCTACATGGACACCTACAGTGGAAACCCCGCGGACATCACGAAGGCCCTGAAGAAAAAGCTGGGATTTAACGATTCGGCGCTGCACTGGGATCTGGTTAATACGGAGCGCAAGACCGTGACGGCTCATCTGCGGTCCGGCGAAAAATGCCTTGTCTATGACAACGGCCGGTTTCAGATATGACGAAATCGAAAAAAGTCGAAAAATATGCCGAAAACTACGGCTGCGTACAAAGCTCCGCAGGCAAGGCGCGCCAAAGTATGGGGACACGACTCTGTCAAGCCCCCTCCCCATGAGGCGTACTGGACGTACGCCGCAGTGACGAAGGATGCAGCGCAACGCAGCATCCGGACTTTTTACGCAGCCGTCAGATATAGGGCAAATAAGTCTTTGCGTGAATTGACTTCACAAACTCATTATGCTAATGAATTAATCCTTATGGGACACGTGAATTCGGGGGACATGGCGCATGAATCATAAGATGAGATATCCATGATAACGAAAACATCCTGCCTGATCAGGATATTTTTAAGATCTCTTTTCATACAATCATCCTTTAATTTCTGGCGAATGCAGAATCTGGGCTTTGTCTTTGCGGTTATCCCCCTGATTAAGTCCGCCGGTATGGATGGCATCGAAGCATCGCGCGTGTTGAACCGTCATCTGCAAATGTTCAGTACCCACCCCTGTTTAGCCGGTCCGGTACTGGGGTCGGTCGTTAAATTGGAAGAGGAAACACAGGATGGCCGGGAGGTTGAAGACCTGAAAAAAACACTGATGGGGCCCTATGCCGCAATGGGCGATGCCTTTTTCTGGGGAGCCTGGCGCCCTTTTGCGGCAATCGGCGGGGTCGTGCTGATGATGGAAGGGGTGCTTTGGGCGCCCCTGCTTTTTTTGATCCTGTACAATCCTGTCCCTTTTTATGTCCGTCTGAAAGGATTTATCGAAGGCTATCGCAGGGGCAGGCGCGGCATTGATTTTGTCGGCGGACTCCATCTCCCGGCCCTTGCGGGCAAGGTCCGCTGGATGTCCGTCGTCTTGCTCGGCGTCCTGGCGGCGGCGATTTCGCGAAATGCCGGGCATGCCTGTGCGGTTGTTCCCAACCTGCTGATGGATATCCTTTTCTCAGGGGTCATCCTGCTATGTTTCTGGATGGTCACACGCGGGATCTCCACCATGAAAATCCTGTACGGGACGGTTGCCCTTTTGTTGCTGTTATCTTTTTGATATGGAGCAAATCAAGACCTTTGAAATAAAAAATAAACTGGGCCTGCATGCGCGCGCCGCCGCGAAACTGGTCCAGACGGCGACAAAGTTCAAATCCAGAATCTACTTTGAGAAGGACGGATGGGAAGTCAACGGCAAAAGCCTGCTCGGAATTCTGACGCTCGAGTGTCCACAGGGGAGCCGTTTGATTGTTCGTGCCGAAGGCATGGATGCGATCGAGGCCATTGCGGCTTTGGGGCAACTCATTGAAAACAAATTTGATGAAGAATAAAAAAAGCGTCACAGACCTGAAACGATGATGGATACACTGAAAAAAACCTTTGTTTTGAAGGGGATTGCCGTTTCTCCCGGAGTCGTGATCGGGAAGGCCTATCTCTTTGATCGCCTGGATGCCCAGATTTCCTTTTACAAGCTGAGCGGTCCCTCGCTCGTGACCAAGGAGATCAAACGGCTCCGTACCGCTCTCAGGGAATCGGAAAAAAAACTTGTTGAAATCAAGGAAAAATTGAGTCATCTGAAAGTAACTGAACCCCTTTATATTCTTGATGTCCACATCATGATCCTTCATGACCGGAAGTTCATCAGTCACACGATCCGGTATATCCGCAAGATGGGGGTAAATGCCGAGTGGGCCGTCCGCATGACAATCGATAAATATCGGGAAATATTTGATAAATTCGAGGATGAATACCTGAAGGGGCGGTTCAGCGATATCCGTTATGTCGGACAGATGATTCTGCGGAATCTTGGCGGGGAAAGGCATAAGGCGATACCGGATATCGGCGAAGGCGTCATTATCATCTCCTCGGATCTGTCCCCCGCCGATACGGCCCAGATGAAAATTGAAAACGTCCTGGGATTTGCGACGGATATCGGCGGCAAGACGTCCCATACGGCCATCGTGGCGCGGTCTCTGGAAATCCCGGCGGTTGTCGGACTGGAAAGCATTACCCGCAGCGTGCGAACCAATGACTGCATTGTCATTGACGGTTCTGCCGGGCTGGTTATTGTCAACCCCGATCCCGAAATGATCCGGCGCTATGAAGACAAAAAGCGGCATTATGCGGAAGCCAGAGCCGTTTCCCTCAAGGATGCGGCGCTGCCGGCCGTCACGCGGGATGGCCATCACATATTGATCGGCGGCAACATTGAATTTACCGAGGAAATTCCGTCAGCCGTCACGCACGGCGCCGATGGGATCGGGCTTTACCGGACCGAATTCATCTACATCAACCGGGAAAGCTTGCCCACGGAGGAGGATCATTTCGTCAGTTATAAGCGGGTTGCGGAAACGGAAGAATTGGCCTGGTCCACTATCCGGACCTTTGATCTCGGCGGCGACAAGTTTTTCTCGGATCCGAAACTGGCCAAGGAAATGAACCCCCAGATGGGACTGCGCGCGATCCGCTTTTGTCTCAAGGAAGTGGAGCTTTTCAAGATTCAATTGCGCGCCATGCTCCGGGCCAGCGCTTTTGGAAAAGTCCGGATTCTGTTTCCCATGATTTCCAGCGTTGAGGAAATCAGGGAAACGAAAATGATTTTATCGCAAGTGAAAAATGACCTTCTGACGCAGGGCGTTCCTTTCCATGATCGCATTGAAATCGGCGCTATGATAGAGGTTCCCGCCGCCGTGGTCATTGCCGACAAGCTGGCCCGGGAAGTTGATTTTTTCAGTATCGGCACAAACGATCTGATCCAGTACGCCCTGGCCATCGACCGCATCAATGAACAGGTTACGTATCTCTATGAACCCCTCCATCCCGCGGTCTTACGGCTCATCCGGCACATCGTGAAAATCGGCCATCGCGCGGGCATCCGGGTGGCCATGTGCGGAGAAATGGCCGGCGAACCCGCCTACACGATGATTCTGATAGGTCTGGAACTGGATGAACTCAGCATGAATCCCCTGGCGATACCCCGTGTCAAGCGAATCATCCGCGGTTCAACCATGAAAGAAGCGAGGGCCTTGTTAAAGAAAGTTATGACTTTTTCCTCAGCTGCGGAAATCAGGGAATGTGTGGAGCAGTCGATGCGGGAGAAATTCCCGGAAGATTTTCAAATGAACGAGCAGTGAGAATGGAACGGCGTGATGTCGATGCAAGCAGATGATCGGAAAAAAGACATGGATGCGTTTTACGCGCAATGTCTTTATGAAAAAGAGAACTTCCCCCTTTACTGGCTCGTGAAAAAAGTTTTGTCCGGGGTGAATCTGGCCGACCAGTATGTGGAATCCCTCAAAAAGCTCGCGGATACGGGTGTCGTTGTCTATGCGCTCAAGCAGAAAAGCCAGCTCAACAGCCTGATTATCCGGGAGCTGTCCGCACGCAATGGGATTCCCCGGCCGGTCTATTCCCACAATTGCAATATGATCTTCTGGCAACCTTTTTCAAAGGCCTATAAGACGATCCGGACATTCCTATCCCATCTTGTTTTCAAAAGAACCATCCTGAGCGCAAGTAAAAGCAATTATTTGAAAAATATCGTCCAGCAGCGGCAGCATGCCATCGTCCACCTGGGGGGGTCGGAATTCATCGATGATGCCTATGCCGACGGCGCTCTTATGCAACTGCTGGAGGCCCAGAAGGAAATGAATGTTCCCGTTTATATTGTTCCCCAGTTGATCACGTACGGCCGGCGGCGTGAAAAGGAAAAAGAGAGTCTCATCAATGTCCTGTTCGGCCAATCCGACCACGCCGGCGCCCTGCAGCGCATCATCACCTTCCTGCGGTACGCTAACAAAGCAGTCGTGATTCCCGCAGAGGCCGTCGATCTGGCCCAGTTCATGAGAGAAAACAAAAATCTTTATCCGGGCGAAATGGTGCAGCGATTGCGTGGAGAACTGGTTGACCGCATCGACGAGGAAAAAACCACGATGGTCGGGCCGGCGCTGAAATCCAGGGAAGAGCTGATCGGCATGACCCTGAAGGATGAGGGGCTCATCCGGTACATGGAAAATATGGCCGCCGGCGGTAAAACGGGCTATCCGCGGATTCTCAAGGACGCCCAAAAATACCTTCATGAAATCGCGTCCGACTACAATGAAATGTACATCGAGATCTGGGACAGGGTTCTGACCTGGCTGTGGAACAACATCTATGACGGCGTTGTGGTGGATCAGGAGGGAATGGCAACGATACGGAATATTTCCAAAAAAATGCCATTCGTGATTATTCCCTGCCACCGCAGCCATATCGACTACCTGCTGCTTTCCTATGTCCTGTACAAGCACAACATCCAGATGCCCTTCGTCGCCGCCGGGACGAACCTGTCATTTTTCCCGCTTGGTTATATCTTCAGGAAATCAGGGGCTTTTTTTATGCGCCGGAGTTTCAAGGGGAACCCGCTGTACGAAGAGGTCTTTTCAAAGTATCTGAAAGTCCTGCTCAAGGAAGGGCTTCCCCTGGAATTTTTCATTGAGGGGGGCAGAAGCAGGACGGGGAAGATGATTATGCCGAAGTATGGTCTGCTGTCCATGATCATTCAGGCCTATAAGGAAGGGGCCGGTGAAGACCTGGCGTTGATCCCCGTTTACATCGGCTATGACCGGGTGATCGAGGGAAAGGCTTATCTGAAGGAACTCGGCGGAGCGCCCAAGGCCAGGGAAAAAACGACGGATTTGATCAGAAGCTCGAAAGTTCTGCGGAAGCGTTACGGTCGCGTCTATGTGAACATCGGCGAACCCATGCAAATGAAATCTTATCTGGGCGCGATGGACAAGAAGTATGAGGACATGATCCTTGAGGAAAGACAGAGCCTTTACCGCAAAATCGGTTACGAAACCGTCGTGAAAATCAGCAATGTTTCCGTTGTCACCCCCTATGCGCTGATTGCTTCGGGGTTACTGAGTCATGACCGGCGGGGGATGTCCTACAACGATCTGATGAATGTTCTCAACACCTTCTATGACTACCTTGCTCATCGGCAGATCCCGCTTGCGGAAACCCTGGCCAATCGGCGAAAGGCCATACGGGACGCACTGGACCTGTTGGAACAAGGCAGCCTGATCTCCCGGGTGGGGACGGAAGAGGAAGAGGAAGACGAATTCGAAGAAATCGTTTATTCCCTCGAAGATGACAAACGCATGAATCTTGAATATTACAAGAACAATATCCTGAATTATTTCCTGCCCATCAGCTTTGTGGCCACATCAATTTTATCCGATAACAATGACATGGTCCCGCTGACGCAGATCATCGAAGACTACCGGTTTTTTAAAAAATTATTCCATCGGGAGTTTATCTTCGACCAAACAAAAGACGATCTGGATGAGGTCAATGAGGTCCTCGCCTATCTGCATAATCAGGGCATGATTGTCGGCGAGGAACGCAGCGAGCAGGCCTGGATCGAGGTCAAGGGCAAGGGGCGGACCCATCTGCAACCTTTTGCCGGTCTGGTCAGCAACTACATTGAATCCTACTGGGTAGTCATTCGCGGCGCTTCCAGTCTCCGGAAAGGCCCCCTGCAGAAAAAGGATCTAATCAAAAAAATACACGGGCTCGGTGCCAAAATGTACCGCAAGGGTGAAATCCGGCGGTCGGAGGCCCTCTCCCATTCCAACTTTGAGAGCGCCCTGCGCGTCTTTCAGGAGTCCGGCATCCTGCTGATGAAAGAAGTCGGGGAGAAGGGGGATAAAAAGTTCGTCCAGACTTATTCGCTGGTCAACGACCGATCGGCCAAGGAATCCCTGCGCCGTCGCCTGTTCAAGTTTTTATAGTTTTAGGGTCTGTAGCGGAATAGCTGTTGCGTTAAGGCGCTCTGCTTTGGATCAGTCGTATCCCTCCGGGTTGTGTTTCTGCCAGTTCCAGGCGTCGCGGGCCATCTCGTCGATGCCGCGCACGGCCTTCCAGCCCAGCGCCTCATTGGCCCGTGAAGGGTCCGCATAACTCGTTGCGATGTCACCGGGCCGGCGGGCGACGATCCTGTAGGGAATGGGCTTTCCGACCGCTTTCGCGAAGGCCGCCACCATCTGCAGCACACTGTAACCCCGGCCTGTGCCCAGATTGTAAACCTGCAGCCCGGGGTCGGCAGGCAGCAGCTCCAGCGCCCGCAGATGTCCCTGCGCCAGGTCCACGACATGAATGTAATCGCGGACTCCCGTGCCGTCCGGTGTCGTGTAGTCATTGCCGAAGACCTGCAGCTCCAGAAGTTTTCCGACGGCCACCTGCGTGATGTAGGGCGTCAGGTTGTTGGGAACGCCCCTGGGATCTTCACCGATTTTTCCGCTGGAATGGGCGCCGACGGGGTTGAAATAGCGCAGCAGGATCACATTCCAGTCCTTTTCGGATCTATATATGTCCGAGAGAATATGCTCGATCATCCACTTGGTTCGGCCGTAGGGATTGGTCGGACTGGTCGGGAAATCCTCGCGGACGGGGACCGTCGCGGGATCGCCGTAAACAGTGGCCGACGAGCTGAATACGATGTTTTTGAGCCCATGCTTTTTCATGGTCTCGCAGAGGGTCAGCGTGCAGGTGAGGTTGTTCTGGTAATAGTCAAGCGGTATGGCGACGGACTCCCCCACTGCCTTGAACCCCGCAAAGTGAATGACGGCGCTGAAGCGATGATCTGCAAAGAGGGCTTCCAGCGCGTTGCGGTCGCGCAGGTCGGCCTGACAGAAGACGGGACGCTTTTTCGTGATTTCCTCGATACGCCGGACGGCGGCTATTTTGCTGGTGCAGAGATTGTCGACGATGACCACCTCATAGCCCGCATCGAGAAGTTCCACGCAGGTGTGGCTGCCGATATAGCCCGCCCCTCCGGTGACCAGTATTTTCATAACTCAGCCCATTTGTTGCCGAAACATAATTCGGCGAAGCCATTTTTTAAAGGTGTCACCCTCTCAGCGGATGCTGTACAGGGCCGACCGTCCCCGGTAAACCGCCGCGTCGCCCAGCTCCTCCTCGATCCTGAGCAACTGGTTGTATTTGGCCAGGCGCTCGCTCCTTGACAGGGAACCGCTTTTAATCTGGCCGCAATTGGCCGCCACGGCGACATCCGCCATCGTCGTATCTTCGGTCTCGCCGGAACGGTGCGAAATGACCGTCGTGTAGCCTGCCTCCTTGGCCGTCTGGATCGTATCGAGGGTTTCCGTCAGCGTGCCGATCTGGTTGAGCTTGATCAGGATGGAGTTGGCGATGCCCAGGGCGATGCCCTTTTCCAGCCTTTTTCTGTTCGTGACGAAGATATCGTCGCCCACAATCTGTATTTTGGACCCCAGGGCGTCGGTGAGTATCTTCCAGCCTTCCCAGTCGTCTTCCGCCAGGCCGTCCTCGATCGAGATAATCGGATATTTTTTCACAAGGTCCTCGTAAAAGCGGACCATCTCTTCGGCCGTCTTGTTCGGTTTCTTCTCCGCCGCCAGCGTGTATTTTCCGTTTCGATAAAAGGAACTGGCCGCCGGGTCGAGCGCGATGCAGATGTCTTTGCCGGGTTTGTATTTCGCCTTCTGAATGGCCTCCATGATCACGCTCAAGGCCTCTTCGTTGGATTTGAGGTCGGGTGCGAATCCGCCTTCATCACCGACGGCAGTATTATATCCCTTGCTTTTGAGAACAGCCTTCAGGGCGTGGAACACC
>JAUSOK010000168.1 GCA_030656035.1 Syntrophales bacterium | reverse complement strand
GGGATCTGAATGTGACATCGCTCAAATATCTGCATATTGAAGACATGATCGAAGCCATCGGCATGGCAGAAGATCAGCTCTGCCTCTGCTGCTGGCGGGGACGGTAAAGAACACAGACTCCATATACGTCCACAATCATCTTGACATGCAATGTCCTTCTTCTTATACTCACACCGTGAAATAGGAAGTTCTCATCAAACAAACTTATCAAAAATCGTTATGTCATGTTTTCCCTTGGCAGTACGGGCAAACTGTTTTTGATATTGTGTCATAAAAATGAATACATGCAAACAAAATGAATATTCTAAGGATAATTTCTATTTTCAAATAGGAGCACATTATCGGCATGACGGGTCCTGCGAATTTACGGTATGGGCTCCATTACTACAGGATGTAGCACTCGTAATTGTTCATCCGGTGCGGCGCCGGCTTTCAATGGAACAAGACGGTCTTGGCTACTGGAAGGTTATAGCCCACGATATCAGCCCGGGCGCCCGCTACTTTTATTCCCTCAAACAATCCTTCAAACGCCCTGATCCTGCATCTTTTTTCCAGCCTCAAGGGGTTCACGGACCCTCTGAAGTAATACATCAGCCCGATTTTACATGGGAAGATCTTTCGTGGAGGGGAATCTCCCTGGAAGAAATGATCATCTATGAACTGCATGTAGGAACATTTACTCCCGAGGGCACGTTTGCAGCAATTATTCCCAGATTGAATGATTTAAAAGATTTAGGGATAACTGCCATAGAAATCATGCCGGTTGCCCAGTTTCCGGGTGAACGGAACTGGGGATATGACGGGGTCTATCCGTTTGCCGTGCAAAATTCCTATGGCGGCCCGGATGGGTTAAAACAGCTTGTCAATGCCTGCCATAAAAATGGACTCGCGGTCATCCTTGACGTGGTATACAACCATCTTGGTCCGGAAGGAAATTACCTGGGTGATTTTGGACCATATTTTACTGAAAAATATAAAACACCGTGGGGCAGTGCCATCAACTTTGATTCTGCCTACTGTGACGGCGTAAGAAATTACTTTGTCATTAATGCCCTGTTCTGGTTTCGCCATTACCACATCGACGCTCTTCGGCTGGATGCAATTCACGGCATATATGATATGAGCCCGACACATATTTTAGAAGAGATTGCCGGGGAGACTGAAAAATTTTCCAGCGAACAGGGGAGAAAATTTTATCTCATTGCAGAAAGCGATCTCAACAATCCCCGGATAATCCGTCCACGAAGTGTGGGCGGCCATGGTATTGATGCACAGTGGTGCGACGATTTTCACCACTCCCTGCACACGCTGCTCACCGGTGAGCGGGGAGGATATTATGCTGATTTCGGAAGCATTGGCCATCTGAAGACTGCGTTTGCAGAGGGCTATGTTTACTCGGGCCAATATTCAGCATGCCGCAAGAGACGTCACGGCGCTTCTGCCCGGCTCCATAAAGCATCGCAGTTTGTCGTATATTCACAGAATCACGACCAGGTGGGAAACCGGATGCTGGGCGAGCGGCTCTCCGACCTCGTCAACTTTGAAGGCCTTAAGCTTGCTGCAGGGACCGTGTTTCTCTCGCGCTACATACCGCTTTTGTTCATGGGCGAGGAATATGGCGAGGCGTCACCGTTTTTCTACTTTATTGATCATTCCGATCCGGAACTTATCAGGGCGGTTTGTGAGGGGCGCAAGAGTGAATTTCGCTCTTTTGCATGGCGCCGGGAGCCGCCGGACCCTCAGGACCTGGAAACGTTTTGTGCGAGCAAGCTTAAATGGGATCTCCGTTCTCTTGGTAATCACAACGTATTGCTGAATTTATACCGGCAGCTTATAAAATTGAAAAAGGAACTGCCCGCCCTGAGATGCGATGATAGCAACCTGCGAATAATTACCGGCAACGAGCATAATATTATGACGTTTGAACGTTTTAATAATGGGCGCCGGATTTTAGGCATCATGAATTTCAACAAAGACCAGATAACCACAGTTCTCGATTTGCCTGAAGGCAGATGGAACAAACTGCTTGATTCCGCAGACTCACGATGGATGGGGCCGGGCGCCCTGCTGCCGGATGTTCTCTCACACGATGCCACATACCGTATCCCGCCGCTGAGCTTTGTTCTATACGAAGGGAAACAACCGCTATGAACCGTCATATTTGCATTCATGGACATTTTTACCAGCCGCCGCGGGAAAACCCCTGGCTGGAAGAGATCGAAATACAGGATTCCGCCTATCCTTACCATGACTGGAACAGCAAGATTACCGCGGAATGCTATGCACCAAATACAGCTTCTCGCATTCTTGATCCTGATCGGAGAATTATTGATATAGTCAATAACTATTCAAAAATAAGTTTCAACTTCGGCCCCACCCTGCTTTCATGGATGGAAAAGCATCAGCCTGAAATTTACCAGGCCATACTCCAGGCAGATAAAATAAGCCAGAAGCGATTTTCAGGCCACGGCTCATCCATTGCTCAGGTCTATAACCACATTATTATGCCGCTAGCCAACAGCAGGGATAAGCGTACACAAATCATCTGGGGAATTAAGGATTTTGAGCACCGCTTTCAACGAAAGCCGGAAGGAATGTGGCTCGCGGAGACTGCTGTTGATCTGGAAACCCTGGATATACTGGCGGAACATAACATTGCCTTCACCATCCTCGCGCCGAATCAGGCCAGCAGAATCAGAAAGATTGGTGAAAAAAAACGGCATGATGTAAACGGGGCACGGATAAATCCAAAAATGCCGTACCGCTGCATTCTCCCGTCGGGGCGAAGCATCAACATATTTTTTTATGATGGCCCCGTATCACAAGAAATAGCTTTCAACAGTCTGTTAGACAATGGTGAACAGTTTGCCCGCCGTCTGGTTTCAACATTTTCTGATAATGATGACGCGCCGCAGCTGGTCCATTTTGCAACAGACGGAGAAACCTATGGCCACCATCACCGCCACGGTGACATGGCGTTAGCCTACGGACTCTATTATTTAGAGGCCCAGAATTTTGCCAAAATCACCATTTATGGCGAATACCTTGAAAAATATCCTCCAACCCATGAAGTGGAAATTATTGAAAATTCTTCATGGAGCTGCATACACGGTGTTGAGCGATGGAAAACCAATTGCGGATGTAATTCAGGGATGCATCAGGGATGGAATCAGGACTGGCGGGCGCCCCTGCGTGGTGCAATGGATTGGCTCAGAGACAATCTGTTGCTGCTGTATGAAGACTATATGATCCGTTTTGTTAATGATCCCTGGGGTGCAAGAGATGGTTACATAGATGTTATTCTTAACCGTTCAGATGAAAACACTGAACGATTTCTTTCCCAACATTTGAAGAAGGAAATAACACCCGAGGAAAAGGTCTCCATCCTTAAACTCTTAGAAATGCAGCGGAACGCGATGCTTATGTACACCAGTTGTGGCTGGTTCTTTGACGAGATCTCCGGGATCGAGACTGTTCAGGTATTGCAGTACGCCGCACGGTCGCTTCAGCTTGCGAAGAAGATTGCCGGAATATCACTTGAAGAGGTATTTGTTAATTTGCTCGAAAAAGCACCCAGCAATATCCCTGATTTTGGGCACGGGGCAAAAATTTATGAGATGTCTGTCAAGCCTTCAGTACTTGATCTCCTGAGGGTTGCCGTCCACTATGCCGTATCCTCCCTGTTCAGAGATTATTCAGAGCACGAAACCATTTATACCTATGAAACAAAGCGCCTGGTTTATGACCGGATGGAACTGGGAAAGCAGCGGTTAGCCATCGGACGCGCTCTTGTTCGGTCAACGATCACCCTGGAAAAGAATGAGGTAAGCTTTGCCGTGCTGCATCTTGGTGATCATAACATTATCGGGGGAGCCCGGGAATATATGGGGGAAGAAGCGTTCTCACAGATGCACGACGACATACATGAAAAGTTCATGAGGGGTGAACTCTCCGAGGTGATCTTGCGCATAGATAACCACTTTAAAACACATAATTATTCCCTCTGGCACCTGTTTAAAAATGAGCAGCGCGAAATCATTTATCAGATTTTTGCTCAGGCGCGAACCGAAACGGAAAATGCTTTTCGCCAGCTTTATGAGCATCACTATCCCATTATGCTCGCTCTTGAAGGTCTCAACATCCCCCTGCCCAAATATTTTTCGGCAATACTGGAGTTTGTAGTCAATACTGATATCCGCTCCTTTATAGAAAACAGAGAAAGCAATTATGATAAACTGCAAAGATTGGTTCATGAGGCAAAGCGCTGGGCCATTGAGTTTGATAGGCCGCAGATCAGTTTAATTATTACCCGGAGGATTGACTCATGTATGGAAGACTTGTCCACATCCCCGGATAATCTTCTTATAATGCAACAGGTGATTAATTTACTGAAAACGATGGGGGTGCTTGACCTGAAACTTGACCTGTGGCGCTCGCAGAACATATATTTTTCAATAGGAAAAAGGCTGATGACTGAAATGCAGAAACAAGCAGCAACACACAAAACAGAAGCGCAGGATTGGCTTAAGAACTTCGCCTTGCTCGGTGATTATCTCAAGGTACGGATTGGCTGATGATCATACCATCTGCAACATACCGCCTTCAGTTTAACCGGGCTTTTAAATTCAAAGAAGCAGCGGAAGTTATTCCGTATCTTGCGGCATCGGGTATTTCACACGTGTATGCATCACCTGTTTTTAAAGCAAGACCAGGCAGCGCCCACGGGTATGACATTGTGGATCCCCTTCAGGTTAATTGTGATTGCGGGGGGTATGATGACTTACGGCAGCTGCGAGCAGAAGTGGAAAAACGCGGCATGTTCTGGCTGCAGGATATTGTGCCCAATCATATGGCATTCGATTCTGACAATAGTCTGCTCGCGGATGTACTGGAACATGGAGAGCGCTCACCGTATTTTCATTATTTTGACATTGATTGGAATCACACCGATGAAAGCATGAAAGGCAGGCTGCTTGCTCCGTTTCTGGGTAAATTTTATGCTGAATGCCTTGAAAGTGGAGAAATAACGTTGCAATATGCTGACGGGAATCTGAGCATCAGGTATTATAATCTCAGGTTTCCGTGCAGGATAGAATCATATGCAGAGGTGTTTGAGCATAATCTCAATATCCTTGAGCAGCGTCTTTCCGGACAGCAGTCTGATTTTATAAAACTTCTCGGCGCCCTGCAGCTTCTTAAAACATTAACATCTTCACAAGCGATTGATAGTTTTACTTCCCAGATGTCCCATGCAAAGAAAATGGTCTGGAATCAGTATTGTGAAAATTCGATCATCAAGCAATTCATTGATGAAAATATAGCCTTTTATAACGGCAGCACCGGAGCGCCGGAAAGCTTCAATGAGCTGGACCGGTTCATTTCCAAACAGTTGTTCAGACTCTCATTCTGGAAGGTAGCAGCGGAAGAAATTAACTACCGGAGATTTTTCACCGTCAATGATCTTATATCGTTACGGGTGGAAGATGAGACAGTCTTTGAGCATACCCATGCCCTTATATTCAGGCTTATTGCAGAAGGATATGTTAACGGGATACGCATAGATCATATCGATGGGCTGTATGATCCGCTAACCTATCTAAAAAGGTTGCGGGACAAGGCAGGGGATAGTTACCTGGTCGTGGAAAAAATTCTTGCAACAAAAGAATGTCTGCCCGCAACCTGGCCGGTTCAGGGAACAACCGGCTATGATTTTCTCAATATTGTTAACGGCATATTCTGCTACAGGGATAACAAGACCGCAATGAGTGTTGTTTACAAACGGTTTATTGACCGGTATTTTGATTACGAGGATATCCTGTGTGACCGAAAGCGCTTAATCCTCGGCAAACATATGGCAGGCAATATTGACAACCTTGCCCAGTTCATTAAAAAAATCTCCAGCCAGGACCGACATGGCAGAGATATCACCCTGTATGGCCTCAGAAGAGCCCTGGTGGAGGTGATGGCACACTTCCCGGTTTACCGCACCTACATCAGTAATGAATTGAACAGCGATGCTGACCAGGCGTACATAAAAGATGCTATCCGGAAGGCAAAAACAAAGACCCCGGGACTAATATATGAGCTCTCATTCATTGAAAGGTTCCTCCTCCTTCAGTATGACAGCTCACTGCCTGAGGAAGATAAAAGAGAGTGGGTTGCGTTTGCCATGAATTTCCAGCAATACACAGGTCCACTCATGGCTAAAGGTTTTGAAGACACCTTTCTGTATATTTACAACAGGCTTATTTCCCTGAACGAGGTCGGAAGCAACCCTCAATTGTTTGGTTGTTCAATAAAAGAATTCCATGGGTTTAATGAACGGAAACTTCGTACATTTCCTCTCTCCATGAATGCCACATCAACCCATGATACCAAGCGCGGCGAGGATGTCAGGGCACGCATCAACGTTCTCTCAGAACTGACCAGGGAGTGGGAAGCACAGATTAAATCGTGGAGTAAGATCAACAGGGCGAAAAAAAGAAAAATAAACAACCAGTATATCCCTGATGCAAATGACGAGTATCTGCTTTACCAGACCCTTATCGGTGCATATCCGTTTGATGGTGGGCAAGCTCATTTCACTGATCGGATAAAAGAGTATATAATAAAGGCCGTACGGGAGGCAAAAGTCCACACTGCATGGATTAAACCGGACACCGTCTATGAAGAGGCATGCAGTGCGTTTGTTGAAAATATCCTGACCCCATCTGCCGAAAACCAGTTTCTCAGGGAATTTATCCCTTTTCAACAAGAAATTGCATTCTATGGCATATTTAATTCCCTGGCGCAGACGTTGTTGAAAATTACCTGCCCGGGCATACCGGATTTTTACCAGGGAACCGAGCTGTGGGAATTAAACCTTGTTGATCCTGATAATCGCCGTCCGGTTGATTTCAAAAAACGGCAGTCTCTGCTGCAGGACATAATACACAGGGCACAGACAAACCTCCTGGAACTCGTCAGTGAATTATTGGCCGCCAAAGAAGACGCACGGATAAAACTCTTTCTCATCTACCGTGCATTGAAAGCCCGCAATGAGGCAATAGAACTATTCCAAAAAGGGACATACCTGCCGCTTATGGCAGAGGGAAAACATAAAAATTGCGTGATTGCCTTTGCACGGTCATATGATCAACGCTGGAGCATCACGGTAGCACCGCGGTTTTTCACCATGCTGGTACAACCCGGGGTGTATCCATTGGGTGAACGGGTTTGGCAGGAAACCAGCATTGTATTGCCGGACAATGCACCTGAATTCTGGCAGGATGCTATAACCGGCCAACAGATCAGCGGCGGGAGAAATCTTCTGCTTGGCAGTCTGTTGGAGCATTTCCCCGTTGCATTACTGACGGCTTCGTAAAAAGCCCGGATGCTGCGTTGCGCTTCATCCTTCGTCGTTGCGGCATACGCCTAAGTATGCCTCACTTGGATGGGGACACGACTCTGTCATGTCCCCATGCGCCTTGCCTGCGGAGCTTTTTACGAAGCCGTCGAGAGGGGCTCATTTTTCTACTTTTTACGAGTTCGTCATTACTGATACATGGAAAGAATCATGAATAAACGAGGCAGCGGCATTCTTCTTCATATAACATCACTTCCTTCACCGTTTGGTATCGGTGACCTGGGACCCTGGGCATACCGGTTTGCTGATTTTCTTTCCCAGACAAACCAGAGCTACTGGCAGATACTGCCGCTTAATCCCACTGATCTGGCATGTGGTAATTCTCCGTACAGCAGTATCTCTGCATTTGCCGGCAATACCCTCCTCATAAGCCCTGAACTTCTGGTAGAGCAAGGGCTGCTGTCGCCTGATGATGTAGCGCACAAACCTTCCTTTACGGCTGAGCGCACCGATTATGCATCGGCAATACCCTACAAGGGAAGGCTCTTTAACCGTGCGTTTGAGCATTTCAAGCACCATGGTGACGAAAAGAAAGCCTGCGAAGAATTCTGTGCACAAAACCGGGAGTGGCTTGAGGATACTGCCCTGTTTACAGTGATTAAAAATCAGCATCAGGAAAGAGTCTGGCAGGAATGGGAGGCAGGGTTTAGAGACAGGGATAGAGAAAGTATCGAAACTATAAATAGAGACTTTCAAGAAGCCATTGAACGGGAGAAATTTCTTCAGTATCTGTTTTTCAAACAGTGGCATTCTTTGAAAAATTATTGCAATAGGAAGGGCATAAAACTCATTGGCGATATACCCATCTATGTCAGCTATGACAGCGCCGATGTCTGGACACATACAGACCTCTTCAAACTGGATAAGAACAAACTGCCGCTCAGCATCGCCGGTGTGCCGCCTGACTATTTCAGCGCAACCGGTCAGCTCTGGGGAAATCCGGTTTACCGCTGGGACGTACTTCAGAAGACCGGGTACCGCTGGTGGATACAACGGCTTGCCCATAACCTCAGCCTTTTTGATGTGGTGCGCATTGACCACTTCAGGGGTTTTGTAGCATTTTGGGAAGTTCCGGCAACCGAGACAACTGCTCTTAACGGGCGCTGGGAGGAGGCGCCGGCCGTTGATTTTTTTGCCACGGTCAAGGAAGCATTTCCCGCCGTTCCCATTATTGCCGAGGATCTGGGACTGATAACCGACGATGTGAAAGAAATCATAAACCGCCTTGGATTTCCCGGAATGCGGGTTCTGCTGTTTGCGTTTGGAGAGGATTTGCCGGCTCATCCGTACCTGCCCCATAATTATATTCCAAACTGTATCGCGTATACGGGGACGCATGACAACAATACGGTAAAGGGCTGGTTTGAAAATGAAGCGGCGCCCCCGGACAAAGCAAGACTGTGCCGCTACATGGGGAAAAATGTTACCAGTGCAAACGTGCATGAGGAGTTCATCCGTCTTGCCATGATGTCGGTTGCCGACACGGTTATTATTCCTTTGCAGGATGTGCTGGGACTGGGGCAGGAAGCGCAGATGAATCGTCCCGCGATAGCACTGGGCAACTGGCAATGGCGTTTTCTACCAGAGCAGTTAACCACGGTTCACACAGAATGGTTAAAAAAATTGACCTGTACTTATGGACGGGCACAGGAAAGCCATCAGGATGACCGTTAAGGAATTCCCTGTGCACCGGGTCTGCCGGTCAATATTTTCATGTAAGAGGGGGCAGTATGAAACAGAGTGCTGAAATAAACGGCAGGATACGCGTGGCAATAGAAGCGGTAACGCCGGAAATTGATGACGGTCGCTTTCCTATCAAGCGGACTATCGGCGAGCCGGTTGTTGTCCAGGCAGATATATTTGCCGACGGTCACGATGCTGTCTCGGCGATATTATTGTACCGCACAGCCCGTGAAAAAAGCTGGAATGAACTATCCATGAGGCACATAGGAAATGATCGATGGGAGGAAATGTTTTACATACGTGAGATGTGCAATTACTACTATACCCTGCAGGCATGGGTTGACCATTTCCATACCTGGCAGCGGGATGTACAGAAAAAGGCAAACGCAGGACAGGATATCCGGGTTGATTTGCTCATCGGAGCTGAATATATTGAAGGGGCTGCAGAGCGGGCAACGCGTGAGGATGAAAAAAAGCTCAGAGAATATGCCCGTCTGATACGGGCCGGATCGGATCCTTCGCAGGGCCTTTCCTGTGCCCTTGATCAGGAGATAACACGCCTTATGGCGGCATATCCTGATAAAACCTACACAGCATCCTATGCTAAAACCCTTGCCGTTACCGTCGACAGAACAAAGGCTCTGTTCAGTACCTGGTATGAAATTTTCCCCCGTTCCTGCAGCGCGGACCCGCAAATGCCGGGAACGTTCAGGGACTGCGCACGCCTGCTCCCGGAAATAGCGAAATTGGGGTTTGATGTACTGTATTTTCCCCCGATACACCCCATCGGGAAGGTAAACCGGAAAGGAAAAAATAATACTCCCGCATCAGAACAGCATGATCCCGGCAGTCCTTGGGCTATCGGCTCCGCGGACGGCGGCCATAAAGCTGTTGAACCGTCACTGGGCGCCCTTGATGATTTCAGGCAACTGGTCAAGGAGGCCGGTACACATGGAATTGAAATAGCTCTTGATATTGCCTATCAATGCTCACCGGACCACCCCTACCTTACAGAGCATCCTGAATGGTTTAAAAAGCGGCCTGACGGAACTGTGCAGTTTGCAGAAAACCCCCCTAAAAAGTATGAGGATATCGTTCCCTTCCATTTTGAAACGGAAAACTGGCAGGATCTCCGGGAGGAATTAAGAAGTATTATTTTGTTCTGGATAGAACAAGGGGTGCGGATATTCAGAGTAGATAATCCTCATACCAAACCGTTTGCGTTCTGGGACTGGCTGATAAAAGAAATAAAGCAGGCCTGCCCTGAGGTTATTTTCCTTGCAGAGGCTTTCACCCGACCCAAGGTGATGTCCCGCCTCGCCAAGGCAGGGTTTACCCAGTCTTACACCTACTTCACCTGGAGAAACACGAAGCGTGAAATAACCGACTATCTGACCGAACTTACACAAACCGAATGCAGGGAGTATTTCCGGCCCAATTTCTGGCCGAACACTCCCGATATTCTCCCGGAATTTCTCCAATATGGAGGACCTCCAGCGTTCCTGATAAAACTGGTCCTTGCAGCAACTCTTTCTTCAAGCTATGGTATCTTTAGCCCTTCGTTTGAGCAGTGTATTACCGATGCGCTTCCAGGCAAAGAAGAGTACCTGGATTCTGAAAAATTCGAAATCAAGCACTGGGATTGGAATAAACCGGGAACCATCAGGGAACTCATTGCCCGGATCAACAAAATCAGGCGGGAAAATCCGGCACTGCAGACTACCTGGAACCTGCAATTTTACGATGTGGATAATGATTATCTCCTGTTCTATGGAAAGGCAACCCCGGATCTCTCCAATATCATTCTGGTGGTGGTTAACCTTGACCCCTTCCATGCACAAGCCGGGTGGCTGACCATACCCCTCGGCAAGCTGGGCATTGACCCCGCGCAGACCTATCTGGTACATGATCTCATCAGCAATGATAAGCACCTGTGGCAAGGAGAGAGAAATTTTTTCGAAATCAATCCTGCAGTTATGCCGGCATCTATTTTTCGGGTGCATCGACGTCTGCGCAGAGAAGAGGATTTTGACTATTTTATGTGAGGAGGATAACGCACCTGCATGAAAGAGATTTTGTTAGATAATGACCCCCAGTGGTATAAAGACGCAATCATTTATGAACTCCATGTTAAAGCGTTTTACGATAGCACCGGCGACGGCGTGGGTGATTTCAGGGGCCTTCTGCAAAAGCTCGATTATCTTGAGGGGTTGGGTATTACAGCCATATGGCTTTTGCCGTTTTATCCTTCACCGCAGCGGGACGATGGATATGATATCGCCGATTATTTTGACGTCCATCCCGACTACGGCAGGATGAGGGATTTTAAAGAGTTTTTACGGGAAGCTCACCGACGCGGAATTCGCGTCATAACCGAGCTGGTGCTGAATCATACCTCCAACGAGAGTGAGTGGTTCAAACGTTCCCGGCAGGCAAAACCAGGATCAAGCTGGAGGAATATGTATGTTTGGAGCAACACGGCAGAACTGTATCAGGATGCCCGGATTATTTTCAAAGATTTCGAGGCGTCAAACTGGCGATGGGATCCCACTGCACAGGCCTATTACTGGCACCGTTTCTATTCCCATCAGCCGGATCTAAATTATGAAAATCCCGCTGTGCACCGGATGATGTTCAAGGCGATTGATTTCTGGCTATCCATGGGCGTTGACGGCCTGCGCCTCGATGCCGTGCCCTATCTGTATGAGCGCGATGGCACCAATTGTGAAAACCTGCCTGAGACGCACGAATTTCTGAAAACGCTGCGCGGGCATATAGACTCCTCGTTTAATAATAAAATGCTGCTGGCTGAGGCAAACCAGTGGCCGGAAGACGCCGCCGCCTATTTCGGAGCGGGTGATGAGTGTCACATGGCATTCCACTTTCCTCTGATGCCCCGTATGTTCATGGCCATCCAGATGGAGGACGGCTACCCGATCATAGACATTCTCAAGTCCACTCCGTCGATACCCGATCCCTGCCAGTGGGCAATTTTTTTGCGCAACCATGATGAACTGACCCTTGAGATGGTGACTGATGAGGAGCGGGATTACATGTACAACACATATGCCAGGGATCCGCGGGCAAAGATCAATCTCGGCATCCGCAGACGGCTGGCGCCCCTGCTCGGGAACAACCGCAAAAAAATAGAACTCATGAATATTCTTTTCTTCTCATTTCCCGGCACCCCGGTCATATACTATGGCGATGAACTCGGCATGGGCGACAACTATTATCTGGGCGATCGCAATGGTGTGCGCACGCCCATGCAGTGGAACCCGGACCGCAATGCCGGTTTCTCCAAGGCAAATCCACAGCAGCTGTACATGCCGTTAATTATCGACCCGGAGTATCATTATGAGACAGTAAATGTGGAAAATCAGGAAAAAAATTTATCATCCCTGCTGTGGTGGATGAAACGGGTAATCGCCATGCGCAGGCGCTATAAAGCCTTCAGCCGCGGCAGCCTGAATCTTCTCTCGCCGAATAACCCCAAGGTGCTTGCATTTTCCCGAAAGTACCAGGATGAGATAATTCTGGTCTTTATCAACCTGTCACGGTTCTCCCAGGCTATTGAAATAGACCTGTCACCCTATGCCGGACTGATTCCTGAGGAGATTTTCAGTGGAAACAAATTCCCTCTTATCAGAAAATCGCCTTACTTGCTTACGTTCGGACCCCACAGTCATTACTGGCTGCTGCTGCGGAAGAAAAAAGAGGTACTCTCCCTCCCGCCGCGTATCACAGCCCACCAGGCAAAGGTTGACGGTCCATGGGAGCTTATTTTTTCAAAGACGCACAGGGATCAGCTTGAGCAAAACGTGCTATCCCGGTATCTGCACATGTGTCGTTGGTTCGGGGCAAAGGCAAAAACCATCATCAGGGTTCGCATCATTGAAGATATGCTTTTTGAGAAACAGCCGGCTCCCTCCCATATGCTGGTCATCGAGGTAAGTTATAACGAAGGCGCGCCTGAATTATATCTGCTGCCGGTTTCTTATGCCTTGAAAGGCCAATTCAACAAGAGCGAAGAAGAGAGCAATAAGGCTATTATCTGTCATCTGGTCAGCGAAGAGGGACAGGGAATTCTGTATGACGGCCTCTATGATGATGAATTCCGCAGGATGCTGCTGCAGGGTATTATTAAACGAAAGCGGATCAGGGCAAAAACCGGCGAGTTGGTATTCTACTCTGAGAAAAAAGCAAAACAGTTCATGCCGGACGAAGAGCTTGCCGTGCTCTCGTCCAGACTGCTCACCGCAGAACAGAGCAACACGTCCGTTGTCTATGGCGACCGGCTGTATTTAAAGCTCTACCGGCGGCTTGGCGAAGGTCTTAATCCGGACGCCGAGGTTGTGCGCCGCCTTACCGAAACCGTACACTACCCGCATATACCGCAGTTTGCAGGAGCCATTGAGCTGAGGCGGCCGCAGGCAGAACCAATTACCATTGCCATGCTGCAGCACTACGTGAGCAATACGGGCGATGCGTGGACTTACACACTTGATGTCGTAGCGGAATATTTTGAGCGGGTGCTGTCACGGCGGGATGAGCTGCGACACGTCACTTTTGAACTCCCCATGCTCCTTGATGTGAGCGCTGCGCAGATTCCGCCGCTTTTACATGAGCTTATCGGCAATATGTATCTCGATATGGCATCGCTGCTGGGGCAACGGACTGCTGAACTGCATCTGGCATTGAGTTCCGGACCCCATGATGAGGCGTTTGCTCCGGAACCATTTACCCTTCTCTATCAGAAATCTCGGTACCAGTCGATGGACAGCCTGGTACGGAGGGTATCCCAGGCGTTTAAAAAAAATATGCAGCGGATACCGCCGGAGTTTATCGAAGACGTGAATAACATCCGCTCACAAAAGCATGCAATTATCAGCAGCATGCAGAAAATTCTGAAGAACAAACTCTCCGCTTTCAAAACAAGGATTCACGGCGACTATCACCTTGGCCAGGTTCTCTATACCGGCAAGGATTTTGTTATCATAGATTTTGAAGGTGAACCGGCGCGGACCATCTCTGAGCGGCGGCTTAAGTATTCACCCTTGAGAGATGTTGCGGGCATGATCCGCTCGTTTCACTATGCCGCTTATGCCACCCTGTTTTTCAATAAATCATTTCGCAAAGAGGATTCCTCTTTTTTAGAACAGTGGATTGAACCCTGGTACCTGTATGTATGTCGTGCATTTCTTGAGGGGTACATGAGAGCAACCGGCACGGCTTCATTTATGCCGCAGACCCGGGAGGAGTTGGAAATCATGCTGAAAACCTTTCTGCTGGAAAAGGCTATCTACGAACTTGGCTACGAGCTCAACAACCGCCCGGAATGGGTGATCATTCCCATAAAGGGAATAAACCATATTCTCCGGACCGTTCCCTGAGAGAGGAGGAATACCTGACATGGTAAAAAAAGCCAAAAAAAACGAAGTTGTAATCCTTGGCGAAAGCCTCATGAGCGAGTATGATATTCATCTTTTCAAGGAAGGAAACCACTTCCACTGCTTTGAAAAGCTCGGCTCCCATATCACAACCATGAAACAAGAGAAAGGCACTTTTTTTGCTGTCTGGGCGCCGAATGCCAAAAGTATTACCGTCATGGGCGATTTTAATGGCTGGGATTCTCAGTCCCATCGCCTCAGAGTCCGCTGGGATGGCTCGGGCATCTGGGAAGGGTTCATACCCGGAGTCGAAAAAGGATCCCTTTATAAATATCACATGGTTTCCAGTCATCTGTCCTACGAGTATGACAAAGGGGATCCGTTTGCCTTCTTCTGGGAAACTGCCACTCAGCCCGCCTCTGTTGTCTGGGATCTTGACTACAGCTGGGGCGACACGGACTGGATGAAGAATCGGCGCCTGCATAACGGGCTCAACGCGCCGATGTCAGTATACGAGGTGCATCTCGGCTCCTGGCGACGGGCGCCGGAAGCAAACAACCGATCTCTCACCTACAGGGAACTTGCGCCCACTCTTGCCGACTATGTTAAAGATATGGGATTCACCCATGTGGAACTGCTGCCGGTAATGGAGCACCCATTTTACGGCTCATGGGGGTACCAGACACTGGGTTATTTTGCTCCCTCCAGCCGCTACGGTACACCGCAGGATTTAATGTATCTCATTGATTACCTGCATCAGAACGGAATCGGGGTTATCCTTGACTGGGTGCCTTCACATTTTCCTGGTGATGGCTACGGGCTCATCTATTTTGATGGCACGCACCTGTTTGAGCATGCTGACCCCCGAAAAGGTTTTCACCCTGACTGGGACAGCTATATCTTTAACTACGGGAGAAATGAAGTAAAAAACTTTTTAATCAGCAGCGCTCATTTCTGGCTTGAGAAGTATCATGCAGACGGCCTCCGGGTTGATGCCGTAGCGTCAACGCTCTATCTTGATTATTCCCGGAAAGAGGGCGAGTGGATTCCCAACGAGTATGGCGGGCGGGAAAACATACCTGCTATAAATATGCTGAAAGCACTCAATGAGCACGTGTACCGGCAATTTCCCGATATCCAGATGATAGCAGAAGAATCCACCGCCTGGCCCATGGTCTCCCGGCCCAGCTATGTCGGTGGTCTTGGATTTGGCATGAAGTGGAATATGGGGTGGATGCATGATACGCTTGAATACTTCTCCAAGGAGCCTGTTTTTCGCAAATATCATCAGCAGGTGCTGACATTCAGCATGTCATATGCATTTACCGAGAATTTCGTTCTTTCTCTTTCCCACGATGAGGTCGTTCACGGCAAGGGATCGTTACTGCAAAAAATGCCCGGTGATGACTGGCAGAAATTTGCCAACCTTCGCCTGCTGTTTGGTTATATGTACACACATCCAGGTAAAAAATTGCTCTTCATGGGTGGCGAGTTTGGTCAGTGGTCGGAGTGGTACCACGAGGCAAGCCTTGACTGGCATCTGCTTGAATATCCCTATCACCGTGGCGTACAGCAATGGATGAAGGATCTGAATTATTTTTATAAATCTGAACCCTGCCTGTATGAATGTGACTTTGAACCGGAAGGGTTTCAATGGATTGATTTTAAGGACGGGGAAAAGAGCATCATTAGTTTCTCCAGAAAAGGAAAAACCACAGAAGATGTGGTTATTGTAGTGTGCAACTTTACCCCGGTTCCACGTTATAATTACCGTATCGGCGTTCCACAGGGAGGATTCTGGAGGGAGGTTCTCAACAGCGATGCAAAACACTATGGCGGCAGCGGTCAGGGAAATATGGGTGGTGTTGAGGCAACACCAATACCGTATCATGGGGAGCAGCACTCGCTTTCCCTGGTGATACCTCCACTCGGGGTAGTAGTTTTTAAGGGTTCATAACCGGTGTCGCCTTCTGTACAAATCTGAAACAGTGAACACCTTATCCACCGGGGCTCGACGAGCCGGCGCCTGAGGCAATCGCTTGTCCAACAAACTATCCAAACCGCACTTCCTCCAATTCCTCTAAATACGTGTTGAAGGGCCGGGTCGCTTCGTGATATACTGCGCAAAAGCATCAAAGATGCGGTTATTCGATAAATTGCAAGCCGACGATGCAACGGTTGCGATGCACACGCCTCGGCCCGCTCCCCGAATGGGAATGAGCCTGGTCACGGGATTATCTTCTTGGAACAGCAGATCCTCAGAAAATTAACAAGGCCTGTTTTTGTCGGCGGTGTCCAGGTGGGCGGCGAAGCGCCTGTGGTAGTGCAGTCCATGACCTGTACGGACACCCGCGATGTCAAGGCAACGGTGGCTCAGATCAAGGCCCTGGAGGACGCCGGCTGTGAATTGGTCCGCGTGGCCGTCCCCGACCAGGAAGCGGCGGCGGCGCTGAAGGCCATTAAAAAGCAGATTCGGGCGCCCCTCATTGCCGACATTCATTTCAATCACCGCCTTGCCCTGGAGGCGATGAAACACGGGGCGGACGGCATCCGCATCAATCCGGGAAACATCGGCGCCGAGAAGATCAGAGCCGTCGTCGGGGCGGCAAAAAACCGGGACGTGGCAATTCGGATCGGGGTCAATGCGGGCTCGCTGGACAAGGAACTCTTAGCGAAATATGGCGGCCCAAAGCCGGAGGCCCTGGTCGAGAGCGCGTTGAGAAGCATTGCCCTGTTTGAGGAGATGGACTTTACGGCGATCAAGGTTTCCATGAAATCTTCCGACGTGATGACCATGATGGAGGCCTGCCGGCGCTTTTCAGCACAGTCAGACTATCCCCTCCATTTAGGGGTGACCGAGGCGGGAACGCTGGTCAACGCCGCCGTCAAGTCCGCGATCGGGATCGGTACGCTTCTGGCGGAGGGAATCGGCGATACCATCCGGGTGTCGGTGACGGGCGACCCCGTGGCGGAGATGGGAATCGCTTACGGGATCCTGCGCGCGCTGAACATCCGGAAGGTCGGGCCGGATATCATCGCCTGCCCCACCTGCGGGCGCTGCGAAATCGACCTCTGCAAGCTTGCGCAGGAAGTGGAAAGGCAGTTGGCCGGCATGAAGGCTTATCTCAAGATCGCCCTGATGGGATGCGTGGTCAACGGACCGGGAGAGGCGGCCGAGGCGGATATCGGTATCGCTGGCGGAAGGGGATCCGGCATGCTGTTCAAAAAGGGCCGGATTGTGCGGAAAGTCAAGGAAGGAGATTTTGTTCCCGTATTGATCGAAGAAATCCGGCAAATGCTGATACCGCATGAATTGAAGTGCATAGACAAATAGATATTGGAAGCTTTTCAAGAAATCATGAAACCTTTTTTCCCAGGCCTGATGGAATATAGCGATATCGGACAGATATAGACGAAAGGAGAGAATTGGATGCGTTATTCGGAAATGTTCCTGCCGACGGTAAGGGAGGTCCCTTCCGATGCGGAAGTGGTCAGCCATCAGTTGATGCTGCGGGCGGGCCTGATCAGAAAGTTGACCAGCGGGGTCTATTCCTACCTGCCTCTGGGCTATCGCGTGATCCGGAAATTTGAACAGATTGTCCGCGACGAGATGAACCGTGCCGGCGCTCAGGAGATTTTCATGCCCACCGTCCAGCCGGCGGAACTCTGGCACGAATCGGGACGCTGGACCCATTACGGCAAGGAACTGCTGCGCTTTCGGGACAGGAACGACCGGGAGTGCTGTCTCGGTCCCACGCACGAGGAGGTCGTCACCGATCTGGTCCGCAATGAAGTCAAATCCTACCGTCAACTGCCGGTCAATCTCTATCAAATTCAGACCAAATTCCGGGACGAGATCCGCCCTCGCTTCGGCGTCATGCGCTGCCGGGAATTCGGCATGAAAGACGCCTACAGTTTCGATACGGATGAGGAAGGCGCTGAAATCAGTTATCGGAAAATGTTTGATGCGTACAACAGGATTTTTACACGCTGCGGTCTCAGGTTCCGGTCCGTCGAGGCGGACACGGGAAGCATCGGCGGCAGTTTTTCCCATGAATTTCTCGTCACGGCGGATTCCGGCGAAGACGCCATGACTTATTGTACGAGTTGCGAATACGCGGCAAACCTCGAAAAGGCGGAGGTACCCCGGCCGGATGCAAAAACCGTCGATGAAAAGGAGTTTTTGCGCCTCGAGGAGGTCCACACGCCCGATGTCCGGACCATCGAGGAGGTCTGCGCCTTCCTGAATGTGACGCCGCAGGATGTGGTGAAAACCCTGATCTTCAGCGCCGACGGCAAAGCAGTGGCCATTCTGATCCGCGGCGATGAGGAAGTCAATGAAATCAAGGTCAAAAATTATCTTGGCGGCGATGAGCTGGAACTGGCCATGGACGACATGATCCGGGACGTCACGAATTCTCCGCGCGGTTTTGCCGGGGCCGTCGGCGTCAAGTGCCGGATACTGGCGGATTATTCCCTGATGAACATGAAAAATATGGTCATGGGCGCCAACCGGGAAGATTACCATGTCAAGAATGTAAACATCGGACGTGATTTCAAGGTCAACGATTTTGTCGATCTGCGGGCCGTCAAGGAAGACGACGTCTGCCCCCGCTGCCGGAGCGCCATTCGCTTCGCCCGCGGCATCGAGGTCGGCCATGTGTTCAAACTGGGCACAAAATATTCAAAGGCCATGGGGGCCCGCTATCTGGATAAAAACGGGCAGGAACAGATTATCGTGATGGGCTGCTACGGAATCGGCATCGGCCGGACGGTGGCGGCCTGCATCGAACAGAATTACGACGATCAGGGCATCATCTGGCCCATGGCCCTGGCGCCCTATCAGGTAATTATCACACCGGTCAATGTCAAGGACGAAGCCCTCCTGCGGACGGCGGAGGAGCTCTATCTGAAGCTTGCGGCCACGGGCGTGGACGTGCTCCTGGATGATCGGGATGAACGGGCGGGTGTGAAATTCATGGATGCGGACCTGATCGGTATTCCGCTACGCGTTACCATCGGCCCGAAAAGGCTGGCCGAGGGAAGGGTCGAGGTCAGGCTTCGGCGATCCGGGGAAGTGCAGATTATCTCGCTGGAAGAAGTGTCAGATTATATTGTCAATAACGTCAAAGAACAGATGCAGACTATTTTATGCTGAGAATCACGGATATTCTGGACAAGACGCAGGACTATCTGTCTCCGGAAGAACAGGAGATGATCGAAAAGGCCTATATTTTTTCGGCTTCCGTCCACCAGGGGCAGGTCCGGCTGTCCGGCGAGCCTTATCTCACTCATCCCATGGAAGTGGCCGGAATACTATCAGACATGAAGCTGGATGCTTCAACGATCATTTCCGGTTTACTCCATGACACTGTCGAGGACACTCTGGCCACGATTAACCAGATCCGTGAAGGGTTCGGAAAAGACGTGGCGTTTCTGGTCGAAGGTCTGACCAAGATCAGCAAAATCACCTTTGGCAGCCAGGAAGAAAGGCAGGCGGAAAATTTCCGGAAAATGATGCTGGCCATGTCGTCGGACATCCGGATTCTCCTCGTCCGCCTGGCCGACCGGATTCACAACATGAGGACATTGAGTTTTCAGCCTCCGAGTCGACAGCAGTATATCGCCAAGGAAACCATCGAGCTTTATGCGCCCCTGGCCAATCGCCTGGGGATCAACTGGATGAAGGTGGAGATGGAGGACCTTTCCTTTCAGTATCTTCATTCGGAGGCTTACCTGGGCCTTGCACGGCGCGTGGCCCAGTCCAGGGAGAAGCGCGATCAGTATACGGAAGAAGTCAAGGGGGTCATCCGGGCGGAGCTGGAACGGTTTGAATTAAAGGGCGAAGTGGACGGACGGGCAAAGCATTTTTTCAGCATCTATAAAAAAATGGAGGAACAACATCTCCAGTTTGATGAAGTCTATGACCTGATAGCCTTCCGGGTCATCCTTGAGTCCGACCAGGAAAAGAGCTGTTATGAAGCGCTGAGCGTCGTTCATGCCCTCTGGAAGCCGGTGCCGGGACGCTTCAAGGACTATATTGCCATGCCGAAAGCCAATAATTACCGCTCCCTGCATACGACAGTGATTGGCCCCCACGGTCAAAGAGTGGAAATCCAGATTCGCACGCGGGCCATGCATGAGTGGGCGGAAGAGGGGATCGCCGCCCACTGGCGATACAAGGAAAAACAATATTCTCGAGGCGACGATGCGGAGCAGATCAAAAGGCTTCGGGAGCTGCTGGAGTCGCAACAGGAGCTTAAAAATCCCCGGGAATTCATGTCCAATCTGAAGATGGCGCTGTTTCCCGACGAGGTTTATGTCTTTACGCCCGACGGCGATGTTAAATCCTTCCCCAGGGGGGCCACGCCGATCGACTACGCCTACAGCATTCACACGGACGTGGGCAATCAATGTATCGGGGCCAAAGTCAACCGCAATATCGTCCCCCTGAAGTATCAGCTCCAGAACGGAGATGCTGTTGAAATCCTGACCCAGTCAGGCCATCACCCCAGCAAGGACTGGCTGAAATATGCCGTCACCTCCCGGGCTCGGTCCAAGATTAAAAACTGGATTAAAACAGAAGAGCGAACCAAAAGTATCGATCTGGGAAAGGACATGCTCGATAAGGAATTCAAGCGACATCACCTGAAGTTCGGTTCCTTTGCCAAATCAAATGAATTTAAAAAGATCCTTGAGGAATACGAGCTGAATTCCCTGGAGGATCTCCTGGCCAGCGTGGGTTACGGCAAGCTTTCCCCCAGGCATGTGGTTCGTCTGCTTCTGCCGGAGGAGACTGTTAAAGGCGAGGATGTCCCTGCGGAGAAGCCAAAAAAAAAGGCGCCCTCCGTATCCGCACCCGGGATTTCCCTGACGGGCGTTGAAGATGTCATGGTCCGTTACGCCAAATGCTGCGAACCCATTCCCGGCGATGAAATTATCGGTTTTATTTCCCGTGGCCGCGGCATTACCATCCATACGACCCAATGTCCCCATATTCACGAGTTCGATTCCGAGCGATTGATCGATGTGCATTGGAGCATCAAGGAAAAACAAAACTATCCTGTAGGCATGCGCGTGATCTGCCGGGATAAGAAGGGTCTGCTGGCGGAGCTCAGCGCCGTTATCTCTGTACTGGATATTAATATAAGTCATGCTGAAATCGATACCCGGCAACATGATATGCAAGCCATCTGTGAGTTCAAGTTGGACGTGATGGATCTCGATCAGTTTAATGAAGTCGTCGCGGCCCTGAAAAAGCTCAACAGCGTTATTTCAGTGGAAAGGGTGGCCGGGGCTTAGTGTTAGTCATTGACAGGATCTCAAGAATTGCGGTATGAAGCGCTCAGTTTTTAAGAAGGATATTAAGTGATGGGCACACTCATGAAGACTATTACATTATTGACAATCCTGGTGATTCTTTTCACCCCGTCGTCTTTGCTGACGGCGCAATCGAGTCAGACAAAACGGCTGGTCATCATCGATGCCGCCCATGGCGGAGCAGATGGAGGCGTCATCGTCACCGACAAGGTCAGGGAAAAACAAGTGACGCTGGCCCTGTCGCAACTACTGCAGAAGGGGTTGGCAAAGGATCCCGACATTCAAGTCAAGATGACGCGGACATCCGATAAGGCCGTCTCCATCAACGAACGGCGCAAGATCGCAAGGGCGGCGCCTGCCGGCGCCCTGTTTATCAGTCTGCATGTCAATGCCGGCTTTGGTAAAAATGCGACGGGTTATGAAATTTATTTCCCCGGCTTTAAAACGGCGCCGGAGGATAAGGGGGGGTCAAAAGCTATCCTGAAAGACATGGTCAAGAATAAAAGCCTCAATGACAGTGTCCGGTTTGCGCAAATCCTCCAGCGGAACATGGAAAAAGTTTTCCCCCGGAAGGGCAGGGGGCTGCGGGACGCTCCCATGGCGGCTCTGAACGATTTGACGCTTGCAGCGGTGGTTCTGGAAGTGGGTTTTGCAACGAATGCGGATGACAGGAAAAAAGTCATGGACGAAAAGACCCGGCAGGCCATTGTTGAGGCTTTGAGTAAAAGCATCAGGGAATTTTTCTAAACCATTTCAGGGAATGTGATTATGACCAGAAACGAGGGGCGGCGGTGGAATGAAATCCGTGATATCCGGATGACCAGAGATTTTTTAAAGTATCCGGAAGGGTCCGTCCTGATTGAAATGGGCCAGACAAAAGTCATCTGTACGGCCACGATGGAGGACAAGGCCCCGGCGTTTCTCAGGAATACCGGACGGGGGTGGCTGACTTCCGAATATGCCATGCTTCCCGGTTCGACGCAGAACCGGACTGATCGCGAATCGGCGCGCGGCAGAATCGGGGGCCGAACCCACGAAATTCAGCGGCTGATCGGCCGCTCGCTGCGCGCCGTCACAGATTTGAATACATTTGGCGAGAGAACCATCTATGTTGACTGTGACGTCATTCAAGCCGACGGCGGAACGCGGACGGCCTCCATCACCGGCGGTTTCGTGGCGCTTGTTGATCTGTTCCGGAAACTGCAGAAGAAGGGTGTTGTCGAAAGGATTCCCGTCTGCGATTATGTTTCCGCGGTCAGTGTCGGGATTGTCGATGATCAGCTCCTGCTTGACCTGGATTATGAAGAGGATTCGCGTGCAGAGGTGGACATGAATGTTATTATGACCGGTAGCGGCCTCTTCATTGAAATCCAGGGGACTGCGGAGAAAACGCCATTCAGTCGCGAGCGCCTCAACGCCATGTCCGCGCTGGCCGAAGAAGGCATTCGAAAACTGATTGAAAAGCAGCTCGAACTGCTGGGAGATATAAACTGAAGAAAATTGTATTTGCATCAAAAAACAGCGGGAAAACAAAAGAAGTTAAAGCATTACTCGAAGGCAGTGACATCACTTTTTGTTCTTTATATGATTATCAAGATATTCCTGAAATTATCGAAGATGGCCAATCCTTTTTCGAGAATGCCCTGAAAAAAGCAAGGATCGTTTCCGAATGGACCGGCGAGACGGCCCTTGCCGATGATTCGGGCCTGGAGGTGGATGCCCTGGGAGGCGCCCCCGGCATTTATTCGGCCCGATATGCCGGCGATGATGCCACGGATGCGGGAAATATCAGGAAACTTCTGGAAGATCTCAGGGACATCGAGCCTGATAAGCGGGGAGGCGCCTTTCGGTGTGTCCTGGTTTTATACAGGCCGGGCGGTCATTTTGAGCATTTTGAGGGCCGATGGCAGGGCCGAATCGCTGATAAACCGTCAGGAGCGGGCGGCTTCGGTTATGATCCGGTCTTTTTTTTGCCGGAATTTTCGATGACGGTAGCCCAACTGCCGCCTGTGCTGAAAAATCAGTTAAGTCACCGGGCAAAGGCTTTCCGGCAATTAAAAAACTACTTGCAAGGCATCATTTCTACTGAATGAGCAAGGCACGAAAACGGGGCGTAGCGCAGCCTGGTAGCGCGCTTGCTTTGGGAGCAAGATGTCGGAGGTTCAAATCCTCTCGCCCCGACCAATAATCGCTTTTTCAACGCTCTCGGAGACGTTGATCGTCGGATTGATCTGCCCATCCATTCGTATCGCATCGGGTTGTTCGAAGATCAGAATGGCGTCCTTTTGACCATCGGATTGGCGCATCCATGTGGAAACATCAGGCGCATTCGCTGTAGCCGCAGAGCCGGCAAACGGCGCACCCCCCCTCATGCTCGACAATCCCGCCGCAATCCGGGCAAGCGCCCCTGGCCAGGGCGACCTTTTTGTGAACAGAGCCAAAACCATTGGCCGCCATGTGGGACTGAATGGCTTTGGCTACCGCGTCGGCGCATGATAAAATTTTGTTTTCTCCAAATCCCGAAGGACAATGGCAGGAGATGCCCTGAAGCTGTTTGATGACTTGCCGCGCCTGAATGCCGCTGCGCCAGGCCAGCGAGACCATGCGCCCGATGGCCTCGCTCTGTGAAGCTGCACAACCGCCCGCTTTTCCCATGGTGGTGAATAACTCAAAGAGGCCGGTTTCGTCCTGATTGACGGTCACATAAAGCGGTCCGCAGCCGGTCTGCATCTGATAGGTCCAGCCTTTCAAAACCTTGGGACGCTCGCGCTTTACGACTTTCCGTTCCCCATCGACGCCGCCCGGTGATGTTGTTTCCTCTGACTTTCCCGTCGAGAGGACCTGTTTGTCCCTCGAACCGTCACGGTAAATGGTCACTCCCTTGCAGTCCGACTGATAGGCCAGCCGGTAAACTTTGGCGACGTCATCAACGGTCGCCCCATTGGCAAAATTCACGGTCTTGCTGACGGCATTGTCGGTATACTTCTGAAAAGCCGCCTGCATGCCGATATGCACCTCCGGTGAAATATCATGGGCCGTAACGAACAGCGTCCGGATATCCGGGGGGATTTCATCCATATCCTGGAGCGATCCATGTTCGGCAATGCGCTGCATCAGCTCCGGGGTAAAGAACCCCTTTTCCTTTGCAGTTTTTTCAAAATAGGGGTGAACCTCAACGAGGATATCATCATCCATGACCTGACGAATGTATGACACAGCGAATATCGGCTCCACGCCGGAAGAGGCATTGGCAATGATGGAAATGGTGCCCGTCGGCGCGATGGTCGTGACGGTGGCATTGCGGATCGGTGGTTCCCCTCTTTTATCGTAGAGGGAGTTTTTAAAATTCGGAAACGCCCCTCTTTTCCTTGCCAGTTCACGCGATGCCGCATGGCCCTGATCTTTGATGAATTTCATGGTTTGTTGCGCCAGCCCGACGGCTTCCTCGGAATCATAGGGAATGCCAAGCATAATCAGCATATCCGCCCAGCCCATGACCCCCAGGCCGATTTTCCGGTTGCCGAAAGTCATCTGTGCAATCTGGGGCAGGGGATATTTGTTGACTTCGACCACGTTATCCAGAAAATGGACAGCCAGAGGAATCACCTCTTTGAGTCTTTTCCAGTTAATGGCGCCATCCTTGACCATTTTACCAAGGTTGATCGATCCCAGATTGCAGGATTCATAGGGCAGCAGGGGTTGCTCTCCGCAGGGATTCGTCGATTCAATCATTCCCACATGAGGTGTCGGATTATCGCGGTTCAGGCGATCCAGAAAGATAATGCCCGGTTCCCCGTTTTCCCATGCCTGGACGATAATCCTGTTGAAGACCTTCCGGGCGTTTTGCGTTCCGGCGGCCTGACCGTTCCGGGGGTTGATGAGTTCGTAATTCTCATCATTTTCGACGGCAGACATGAAGCCTTCCGTCAGGCCGACGGAGATGTTGAAATTATTCAGCTGGCTCTTGTCGGCCTTGCACATGATGAAATCCATGATATCGGGATGATCGACCCGCAGAATGCCCATATTGGCGCCGCGACGGGTGCCGCCCTGTTTGATGGTTTCCGTGGCCACATCGAAGACGCGCATGAAGGAAATGGGTCCGCTGGAAATGCCGGTGGTGGTCATGACCACATCGTTGGCAGGGCGCAGGCGGGAAAAGGAGAAACCCGTGCCGCCGCCGGACTTGTGAATCAGCGCGGTAAATTTGACGGCATCGAATATCTCCTCCATAGAGTCCCCGACGGGCAGAACGAAACAGGCGGACAACTGGCCCAGTTCCCGTCCTGCGTTCATCAATGTCGGAGAATTGGGAAGAAATTCAAGCGCCGTCATCATATCGTAAAACTGTTCAGACAGATTTACGATATTGGCCTTCTCGTCAAACACCTGATCAGCGGCGGCAATGCTGTTTGCAACACGCCTGAACATATGGGCAGGCGTCTCCAGAGTATTGCCATCCACGTCCCTTCTCAGGTACCGTCTTTCAAGAACGGTCATGGCATTTTTGGTCAGACAGGGGATGGAAAGTGTTGAAGTCCTTTTTTTCATTGAGAATGTCTCCTTGGCAATTGCATGATGAAGGTTGTTTTTAAATACAACATATGGTATGATGCTTTATATTCCACCACAACATATAGAAGATGTCAATAGAAGAAATAATAAAAATGGAGGCGATGGAATCGTGATCGTCCCTCCGGCCTTTGCTGCCGTGATCGGCACAGGTCGGGCAGGATGGAATTTCAACTATTTAAGAAATTTGTGCCATGAAGAGAAAAGATCATAGTGGATGATCAGCGAATTATGATATGTGTGGTCCTGAAAAGATTGCCCCCTGAATAAAATCATCCTGAGTCCTGTAGCGACAGGGGTTCAATCCTGTTTCTCGTAGGAGTCATTCCTTCATTATGATTGTGCGAAAATATCATGATGGCGCTGTGGCCGTATATATAGTTTGCAGCTCCCTGCTTTCACTGCTCGTCATTTTTCTCGTTACCATCTTGCCGGCCGCTGCAGGCGCCAGTCAGGCGGGTTTGCCGGACCGGCCCCGGATCGGGCTTGTCTTGAGTGGAGGGGGCGCGCGCGGGCTGACGCACATTGGCGTCATCCAGTTCCTGGAGGAAATGAGAATCCCCATCGATTATATTTCCGGAACCAGCATGGGCGCCATTGTCGGAGGACTCTATGCCTCCGGGCTGTCTCCGGCGGAACTGGAGAAAATCGTCACCGGTCTGGAATGGAACGACGCCTTCCGCGATGTGCCGCCCCTACAGGATCTGCCGTTTAGGCGGAAATGGGATTACGCCAATTTCCTCATGAAGTTCGAATTGGGGTTCAAAGACGGCAAGCTGACCATTCCCATGGGCTTATTCCAGGGACAGAATCTCAGCCTCATTTTGAAATCATTTATCGGCCAGGCCGAGACGGTGCAAAATTTCGATCGATTGAACATCCCTTTCCGGGCCATTGCGGCGGATGTCGAAACGGGCGAGTCCGTTGTCATTGGCGACGGCGAGCTGTCCACGGCCATTCGTGCCAGCATGTCCATCCCCGGACTGTTCACGCCCGTCGAGCGCAAAGGAAGGCTGCTGGTTGACGGCGGCGTCGCCAACAATCTTCCCATGGATGTGGCCAGGCAGATGGGCGCGGAGGTTCTAATCGTTGTGGATATCGGCACGCCGCTGCGGACGAGGGAAAGTCTGAGTTCGGCGATGACGATAACGGTCCAGTTGATCACGATCCTCATTCAGCGCAATACCCGGGAACAGTTAAAGACGCTTACTGCAAAGGATGTCCTGATCCTGCCGCAGCTCGGAGAGATCGGGTCAAGCGATTTTACCAAGGGGCATGTAGCCATTCCGATCGGCAAAGAGGCTGCCGGGAAGATGAAGATGGAACTGCAGCGCCTGAGCGTTTCCCCGGATGCCTACAGCTCCTATCTTGATCGCCAGAGACGGAAGTCAACACCGCCTCCGGTCATTGATTATGTTCGAATCGACAATCATTCCAGGATATCGGATCAGGCAATTGCGTCGCACCTGAGTATAAAGCCTGGAGACCGGCTGGATTCGGAAAAGCTCAAAAAGGATCTGACCAGGATTTACGGCATCGACGCCTTTGATCGCGTTGATTATCATCTTGAAGAGATGGATGGGAAAAAAGCATTACGCATAGAGACGCTCGAAAAGTCCTGGCGTCCGAGTTACTTCCGTTTTGGTGTGAATCTGGAAGACGATTTTAAAGGCTCGGGCAGTTATAACATTGCCGTGAGTTTTACCAAACCTGCGATCAACCGCCTCGGCGCCGAATGGCGCACCGAAGCGCAAATCGGAGCCATGCCCCGGGTGTTTACTGAATATTACCAGCCGGTCGACGCTTCCATGAGCTATTTTGTTGCACCTTACGCCGAGTATAAAGAACAGAATATCAACACCTACAGCGGAAGTTCCATCGCCGCTCAATACCGGGTAAAGACAATGCTGGGCGGCCTGGATGTGGGACGTCAGTTCGGCACCTGGGGGGAGATGCGACTGGGCATTCTCAGGGGGAAGGGCCACGTCAGCGGACGTATCGGCGATCCGGGTTTCAGCGAAGATTTTGAGATCGGCCGCCTGCGTTTCCAGCATATCTACAACAGCCTCGACAATTTCAATTTCCCGCAAAAGGGGACAAACGCCAACGTGGTCTATCATGCGGCGCTCAAGGAACTCGGAGATGATGTTTCTGTGCACATGCTCGGCGGAAGCTGGATGACGGCAAAAACCTGGGGCAATCATACCTTCCTGCCCAGTCTCTCTTTCAGCACAATCATGGACAACCAGGCGCCCATTCAGGATGTGTTCTCCATGGGCGGTTTTTTGAACTTATCGGGATTTTCAAAGAATGAAATATCCGGGCGTTATACGGGCCTTGCCCGGCTGGTTTACCTGCAAAAAATTGCCGGCCATGGTCTGACGGCCTTTAAAATCCCCGTCTATCTCGGAGGTTCCCTTGAAAAGGGGAACGCCTGGAACAAGAGCGAGGATATCCGGTTTTCTTCAGCCCTCTGGGCCGGAAGTGTCTTTGTCGGGGCGGATACCTACATCGGCCCGTTGTATTTTGCCGGCGGCTTCGCCGAAGGAGGTCATAGCTCCCTGTACCTGTACCTGGGACAAACCTTTTAATGAAGCCGGGATTGTATAAAGACCATCAAATTTTTTCATTTAATCATTGAGGGAGGTTCTGATGTCACTACCGGATAGAAATAACCCTTACAGTTTTGACGATTTTTTGGCGTGGCGTAAAGCCGTCGATTATTATGCCGATGATCCCTTCATCCAGAAGGTGGTGAAGCATTACACCGGTGATAAATGGGAACAGACGGATCAATGCGCCCGGCGCATATCCCGAAAAGTGTCTTTTCGCTGGCGAGACTTTGCGGAAATCATTGCATGGCCTGAGAAACGCCCCTATATGATGCACTATGACGGGCATCACCACCGGATCGACCGGATCGTCCGGCCGGCGGAGACGGAAATCATGGAGAAGGAAGTCTTTGCGGAAGCCATGTTTTCCGCGAAAACGCCCCCTTGGGTCCGGCTCATCAAAATGTACCTGATCTATCAGAACGGCGAAGCCTGCATTGCCTGTCCCATCACCTGCACGGAAGGGCTGGTTGCGATTCTGGAAAAGTATGCCGACAGCACCGATACGAAACACATTCTGGCCCACTGCAAGGAGGGCATCGATGACGATTTTGCCATCGGCGCCCAGTACCTTTCCGAGATTCAGGGCGGATCGGATGTGCCCGCCAATGTTCTGGAAGCCGTCCGGGAAGGGGATGTCTGGAAGCTCTACGGCACAAAGTTTTTCTGTTCCGCCACCCATGCCGATTATGCCGTTGTGACGGCGAAGCCGTCAGGATCGGAAGAGGTCGCCCTGTTCGTTGTTCCTTCGTGGCTTCCCGGCGACAAGGCGAAAGAAGTCCGAAACGGTTGCACCATTGACCGCATCAAGTGGAAGCTGGGAACAAGCGAGTTGACCACTGCGGAAATAACCTATCACGGGGCGGTTGCCTATCCCGTCGGTCCGCTCGCGCGCGGGCTCGCCAATGTGGTGGGCATCGTTCTGACCTATTCCCGCTTGACCGTCGGGCTGTCCTGCGCCGCCTTCATGACGCGGGCTGTCCGGGAAGCAAGAAAATATACTGAATTCAGGGAAGCCTTCGGTTTCAGGGTGGGCCAATTCCCCATGGTCACGGGCCAGTTGCGATCCATGGAAAAATCCGCAAAAAGGACAACCGCCGCCGCCTTTAAACTCTATGACGAATTTCTGAGACTGGAGGGCGGCCTGCAAGGCGGGATGACGAAGGACGGGCCGGAAACCGCGAAGAAGAAACAGTTCGAGATCCGGGAACTCATTATGCTGCAGAAGATTGCAGCCTCCTGGGATGCAACGGATGTGATCCGCGCCGCCATGTCCATTTTCGGCGGTCATGGGGTGATTGAAGATTTTTCGTGCCTGCCGAGATTATACCGGGACGCCGCCGTAAACGAGCTATGGGAGGGACCGCGCAATGTGCTGTTGACACAGATGCACCGGGATTTCCAGCGAGCTTCAAAGTGGTATAGCCCGACGGAATTCGTTGAAAACATCCTTAAGAACGGAGACTCCGATGTTATCGACAGGCTCAAGGCTGAAATCACCGAGCTGGTCGCATACCCCGACCTCTTCCAGCCGGATGATAAAACCATCATGATCTGTGAGCGCTGGGACCGTTTCTGTCAGCGCCTTTACCATGCCTATCAGGATCAGGCTCTCAAAGAAGTGGAGGGATAATCATTGGCGTCTTCAGACTATCTGCTCGATCTGGATTTCAGTATCTCCTATGGACCCCTGGACGACCGCCTCAACAGCCTCTATCTTCCGGCCCTGGCCCGCAGTGTCCGCTATGACCGGACCACGGGCTTGTTCTCAGCGTCCGCATTGGCAATCGCCGCAAGGGGTGTTGACGCGCTGATCAGGAACAGGGGCCACATGCGCCTGTTGGTCGGCGCCGGGCTTGAGGACGGAGATGCAGGAGACGTTGGGAGAATCCAGGGATTGCAGAAGATCCTGCGCGATAAATTCCTGTCTTTGCTTGATGTCGTAGACCCCTGGATGAATCAGAGGCTGGAACTCCTGGGCTGGATGGCCGCCGAAAAAACCCTCGATATTCGCGTCGCCCTGCCACTGAAGGACGGCAAAAATCCAGGCGGCACTGTAGCCATAGCTAATGATTTACCCCGCCTGGGGATTTTTACAGATGCAGAGGGCAATCAGCTCGGTTTTTACGGGACCATCAGCGAATCCTCAGACGCCGGCGATCAGAACTATGAACATTTGATGGTCTATAAATCCTGGGAACCCGGCGGCCTCTATCTGCAGGCGATCCGGCAACACTTTGAACGGCTCTGGGAAGGCAAGGAACCGGGATGGCGCTCCCTGGCTCTGCCGGGAGCCGTGATTGACCGTCTGATTGAATTTTGTCCCCGGAAAGCGCCGGTTCGCGACCGCCGGGCAGATGCATCTGCAGGGAAATCCGGGATCAGCCCCGATGTCAAGAAGGCGATTATTGATCAATTTCTGCGGGATATCCCATATTTTCCTGCGGATGAGACGGATCGGTCTCACGAGAAAAGCAGGCATGAAGGAGAGGGGGGGGTGCAGGAAGCGGCGGCATTGGAGAATCCGGAGTCTTGCCGTCTGCCGCTCGTGCGATTGGAGTCCGCTTCACCGGAGCCTCTGGTGGTTTATTATCACCTACGGTCAAGCCAGATTAATCCCCTGCGTTCTATCGCGGAACTGGAAGGGGTGGTTTTCAACGAACGGGTGTTTGAAGACGCGCCGTCTGCCGCGTCCGAGATCAAGGCCAGAGAGCACTTTCACGCCCTCCTGAAGGCTCGTGAGGATTCCAGGTTGAAGGACCGCCACGCAGCCCGGCAACAGGAGCGGCTTGCCCTTGTACAAACAGCGCAGAGAGTGCTGGTTAAAGCGGCCCTCTGCGATATTGCAAAATCCAGGCACGCCACACTCTTCGATGAGGATCTTATAACCGCAGGTTTTGACGGGGCGACGATTCTCAGACAGCGGAAAAAAGGTTTTCCTTTCGCTGAATTGATTTCATGGATCAATCCGGATGAGTGTCTCAGGCCGGCCATGAATGATCCTTTCTGGCCGGATGTTGAGGGGAAGCCACCAAAGCAGATCGAGACGATTGAGGCGGCGTTAACGAAAGAAGGCCGGGGGCTGGCCAAAAAATGGACGGAAATGAGCGACAAGATTGCAGTGGAAACGGTCTTTCCAATAATCTCGGTCCGCAGATATTTCATGAGGGATCAAAAAGAAAAACCCCGTCTAACCCTGGTCATCGGGCCTGGGCGCAAGGAACGCTTTACACGATATCTGCCCTTTTATTCCATGGAATCAGCATTTGACGAATTCGTCCAGGGCAAGGATGCCGCGGAAGAGGGATGGATGGAAGTCGGAATCGGGAAAAAGCTGGACAAATCCATGTTTGTCATGCGCATCGAGGGTCAGGCCATGGAACCCCTGATATCGGATGGTCATTTTGCTGTCTTTGACAGCGACATCAGGGGTTCCCTCGATGAGGCAATTCTTTTTGTTTATGGCAAAGACATCTACGATCCAAGCCGGAACGGCCATTTGACGGTCAGGCGCTTCAAGAGCGGCAGCGCCGACGCAAAAACCCGGGAATACCGGGAAGTCATCCTCGATCCGCTGCATTCCGATTATCAGCGCCTCCACCTGAAAAATCTGGAAAAAGGCGCCTTTAAAATCATCGCCCGCTTTGTGTGCGGGGTTTAGCTCGTTTGTTTACGAAAAGCGCCAGAATGCCCCGCTCTGTGAGCGGGGATGAATGGCGGATGCTTTTCGCGCAGGCTAAAGCCTGCGTCTACCCGTTCAGAAGCCCCGCCCTGTGGGCGGGGTTCTTCACTTCAAATATCCCGGCAGTTGTTTCAGATCTTTCCCCTGGAAACTGCAGGGAAGGCCGCACGTCTTGCAGGGACTCTTGGCGGCCGGCAGCGGCGGTTCACCTTTAATCTTCTGCTCAATGAATTTGATGCATTTTTTAACCTCTGCGTCCGGCCCGTCAACAATCAGGGTAACGCATCCTTCGGCGCCGCCCCACCCGCCGGAAGCGAAGTGAACGGCCTCGATTCCAAAAAGACTCTCAATCGCATCGATTTCCGTGAAGGGAGCCCCGTCGGCAACACAGGCCATTCCAACGCGTGCGCCGATGGTCTTGCCGAGAACCAGCGTTCCGCCGAACTGGGCCGCCAGCTCCACCGAGGGAATCATCTTTTCAAGTCCCACGGGGTAGATGATTTCCAGACCCCGGGCCTTCATGGCCATGTAAAACTGACCCATGGTCCCGCCCGTGGGGCTTGCCATGATGACGCCGACATTTCCTTTATGATCGATGGCATTGGCCCCTTTCAGCAGAATATCATCCGGAGAGAGTTTGTCCAGAACGGAAGCCGGCTCTGCGGCGATCGCCTTGCCCTTGTGGAAAATCATGGGCTTGATCCGGTCATCCGGTCCGAGGACGCACAGGACGCCTTTGATGACCTGACCCGCCGTGTAAGCTTCCTTCCTGATCTTGTCGCCCAGAAGCTCTTCAAGGATGTAGGCATTGGTCGATCCTCTACCTACGAGGAGATAGCCGTTTTTCATGGCGTGCTTGATCTCGGGAAGCGCCGCCACACCTTTGGCGATCAACCGCTTTGATTCCGACGGTGTAAGGGTAAACAGGGCCTGCATTTTGAGTTCTCCTTTCTGGTTATGGGTGGGTGATATTTTACAATAATTCAAAAACCGCTGCCACTTTCCTATTTAATTTGGTTAATGTCAATACCAACCTTGATTGCCAATTTGTATGATTCTCTTTTAAAATAAATTCCGACTGCAAAAATCCCTATGGACCCTGACAACGCACCAATCATCCAGACAAACATTTCGCCTGATCCTATTTGGGTATAGACATAGAACACTGCCGGCAAACACAACATCGTTAAGAACAGGCCTGCGTGATAAAGACGATCACCAACAATCCAGTATCTTGATGCTCTGGGGGATATTCTCTTCATTCTCTCATAGAGTGGGTAATCGAGCGATTTACTTAACGGTTTACTTGTTTTGCTCAAATCCTGATTCCTCTATTATGATATGCGGGCAGGACGTATTCGGCGGTAATTTCGGCGCAAACTGACTTGCAGCGAATCCAGGTACGTATAGATCACCGGGGTGATGTAGAGCGTCACGATCTGGGAAAAAATGAGCCCCCCAACCACGGCCAGGCCCAGGGGTTGACGGGATTCTCCGCCCGCGCCCAAACCGAGGGAGATGGGCAACGTTGCCATTAGGGCTGCCATGGTTGTCATCATGATCGGGCGAAAGCGCGTCAGGGCGCCCTGGTAAATCGCTTCTTCCGGCCTCTTCCCTTCCTTCCTTTCCGCGTCCAGGGCAAAATCGATCATCATGATCGCGTTTTTCTTGACAATACCGACGAGCATGATGATGCCCACCAGGGCGTAGAGGTTGAGGTCGATCCGGAAGATGAGAAGCGTCAGGAGGGCGCCGAGGCCGGCCGAGGGCAAGCCCGATAGAATCGTCAAAGGATGGATGAAGCTTTCATAAAGGATGCCCAGGACGATATAAATCACGAGGATTGCAGCCAGGATCAGCATCTCCAACCCCACCATGGAGGACGCGAATGCCTGGGCGGTTCCCTGGAGGGTACAGGTTATCGTCGCGGGCAGGATGGCCCGGGCCGTTTTTCCCACCGTATCCACGGCGTCGCCCAGGGATGCCCCGGGGGCCAGGTTGAAGGATAGGGTCACTGCGGGAAGTTGGCCCAGATGGTTGACCGTGAGCGGCCCAACGGTCCAGTCCATGGTTGCTACGGTATTCAGGGGGACCAGATTTCCGGATGAGGAGCGGACATAGAGAAGCAAAAGCGCCGCGGGATCCGTCTGGTACTGCGGATCGAGCTCGATAATGACCCGGTACTGGTTGTTGGGGGCATAAATAGTTGATATCTGGCCGGCGGAATAGGCGCTTTCCAGGGCGGCCTCGATCTGACCGACGCTGAGCCCGAGTGCCGAGGCCTTGTCTCTGTTGATGTTTATGGAGATCTGGGGGCTCTTGATCTGAAGATCGCTGGCCACATCCTGTAATTCCGGCATGTCTTTCAGCTTTGCTTCCAGAAGGGGGGCGTATTTATAAAGTTCATTCATGTCCGGACTCTGAAGGGCATACTGGTACTGGCTTTTCGTCTGATAGCCACCGATCCGGATGGGCGGCGGGTTTTGCAGATAGACCTGGATCCCGGGAATCGCGGCCAACTGCGGCCGGAGCTTCTGGATGATCTCATCGGCGCTCTGGCGCCTTTCCTGGCGAGGTTTCAGGCGGATCATCAAACGTCCCGTGTTCATGGACGAACCGCCCCCCGACCCGACGCGCGACATTACCTTCTCGATATTCGGATCCTTCTCAATGATACGGACGACTTTTTTCTGGTGCTCCACCATGGATTCAAAGGATATGCCCTGTGCCGCTTCGGTGAAACCGGTGATCTGGCCCGTGTCTTCGCTCGGCAGGAATCCCTTGGAGATGACGGCATAGAGGCCGGCGGCGACGACTAAAAAAACAAACGAGAGGATAAGCGTTGTGAGCCGGCGCCTCAAGGCCCATTTCAAAGTAGTGTCATAAAGGCCCAGCATGCCTTCAAAAAACCGCTCAGACAACTGATAGATGCGACTGTGCTGCTGTTCCCCGGCGGGCCGGAGGAACATGCTGCAGAGCATCGGCGTCAGGGTGAGGGATACGAATCCGGAAATGAGGACGGCGACGGCAATGGTGACGGCAAATTCATGGAGCAAGCGGCCGACAATTCCGCCCATGAATAACACCGGGATGAAAACAGCAACCAGGGAGATGGTCATGGAGAGGATCGTGAAGCTGATCTCCGCCGAGCCCTTGAGGGAGGCTTCCAGAGGACTTTCACCTTTTTCCATGTGCCGCACGATATTCTCCAGCATGACAATGGCATCGTCGACGACAAACCCCACGCTCAGGGTCAGGGCCATCAGGGAAAGATTGTCGAGGTTGTATCCGGCTAAATGCATCGCCGCAAAGGTGCCGACGATGGAAATGGGCAGGGCGAGACTGGGGATGACCGTTGCCGAGAGGTTGCGCAGAAAGAGAAAGATGACGAGGACGACCAGGATCAGGGCGATCAGGAACGTAATCTGCACATCCCGGACGGATTCCTTGATGGAGATGGACCGGTCATAAAGGATATCCAGATTCACGGACGCCGGAATTTCAGCCCGATATTGGGGGAGAAGATCCTTGATGGCCTGGACAACCTCGACGGTGTTCGTGCCCGGCTGGCGTAGAACTGCCAGCACAATGGTCCGGTCGTTGTTGAGCCAGGAAGCTACCTTGTCATCTTCAACGCCGTCCATAACGGTTGCCACTTCGCCGAGCCGCACGGGCGCATTGTTCCGGTAAGCCACGATCAGCGGCCGGTAGGCTGCCGCGTCCGTCAACTGTCCCGATGCCTGGATGGTAAAGGCGCGGTGAGCCCCCGAGATGTTGCCCGTAGGCAGATTGACGTTTCCCGACTGGATGGCCGCGACGACTTCATCGATGCCGATGGAGCGGCTTACCAGCGCCTTCGGATCGACGCGGACGCGGACGGCGTACTTCTGAGATCCATAAACCTGGACCTCGGCCACGCCGTTGAGCATGGAGATGCGCTGCGCTAAATGCGTGTCGGCATATTCATCGACCTTGGAGAGGGGCAGGGTAGGCGAACTCATGGCCAGATAGAGAATGGGCGACTCTGCCGGATTCACCTTCCGATAGGCCGGGGCCGCCGTCATGTTTTGGGGCAGGTGGCGGGTTGCCGCTGCAATGGCCGTCTGGACGTCCTGGGCCGCCGCGTCGATGTCCCGGTTTAGATTGAACTGGATGGTAACCTGGGTGACGCCCATGGCGCTTGTGGACGTCATGGAGTCGATCCCGGATATTGTTGCAAACTCCCGTTCGAGAACCGTGGCCACAGCGGAAGCCATCGTTTCCGGGCTCGCACCGGCAAGATTCGCTGAAACGCGGATGGTGGGAAAATCCACCGTCGGCAGCTCGCTTACGGGCAGGGCTCGATAGGCGGCAAGGCCCACGATGAGGATCGAAACCATGACCAGCGTTGTCATAATGGGACGGAGGATGAAGATCCTCGAAATATTCATGCTGTTACTCCGTCGCCATCTCAGGGTGTCTCTTTAATACTGACCTTGGCGCCCGGAATCAGCCGTAACTGCCCGTCCGTCACCACCTTTTCTCCTGCCTGCACACCCTTGAGAATGGCCATTTCACCTCGGATCGTGGCCCCCGTTGTCACGGGCCTCATGTCCACTGTATCGTCGGACTTGACGACGAAGACATATTGGCCCGTCTGGCCCGTCTCCACGGCCTGGGAGGGGACCATGATGACGTTCGGTTCCATGTCCAGCGTCAGCACCACATTGACAAACTGGCCCGGCCAGAGCCGCTTTTCCCGGTTCGCAAAGGTCCCCTTGAGGGTGATCATGCCGGTTGCCCTGTTGACCGCGTTATCGACGAAGGTGAGCTCCCCTTTCTCGGGACGTCCATCCCCGGGGATTATGGCATCGGCGGGGAGTTGCCGCCGCGCCTGATAGGTCTTGATTCTCGCCAGTTCCTTTTCGGGAACGGTGAAGCTAACATAGATGGGCAGTATCTGATTGATCACGACTACTTCCACGTCGTTGAGCTTGACGATGTTTCCCCGGTTTACTTTCAACGATCCCGTCCGGCCGTCAATGGGGGAATGGACGGAGCAGTACTGAAGCTGGACGCGGTTGCTTTCCATGAGGGCCTTATCGGCGTTCACCGTCGCTTCCAGGGCGGCCCAGTTCGTTTTGATCTGGTCGTACTGCTGTTTTGCCACGTAGCCTTTTTCGACCAGGAAGGCGTAGCGGCTCAACTCTTGCCGGGCATTTTGCATGTGGGCCGTGTCCCTGATCAGGTTAGCCTCCGCCTGCTTCAACATCTCCTCATAGGTGCGGCAGTCCAGCTTGAACAGAGGATCGCCTTTTTTCACGTCCTGGCCCTCTTTGAAATAGACCTGGGTAATCTGCCCCGTGATCTGGGTTTTTACGGAGATGGTCTGATAGGGCTCGACAGCGCCGATCGCCTCGATCTGTATGGGGATGGTCTTCTGGATAGCAGCGGCCACGGTGACCGGAACGGAACGTTTGGCAGGGGGCGATTTTGGCGATGAGCAGGCAAAAAGGAAGATCAACAGGGCGACCGGCAAGATCAGTCCTCTGAGAATAGGATTTCTAAATAGAAGATTCATTATTATAAATTGATGAGGCATTGCTTTTTCACGGCGGGAGTGTACGAAGAACGATCTTGTGTGTCAATGGAATAATGAACACAAAATGCAGTGTGTTGTCGATCGTTCATTACATATAACGCCGGTGCTGGATCGAGTCGATGAATCCCGATGCCCCGGTAGAAATCTCAGCGGCGTTGGCTTCATCCGTATCAATGTGCATATCCAGCCTGAAGTTCGGATCCACACGGATCACCACGTCGCCGAAAATCAGTCCCCGCTCGCCCCTGACCCCCAGCCGGACCACATCACGATTGCGGAGGCCGAAGCCGAGGGCGTCTTCGGGAGACATGTGGATATGACGCTTTGCGCAGATAACTCCCTTTTCCAGTTCAATCCTACCCGCTTCCCCCTCGATGGTGATCCCCGGCGTCCCGGCCAGGTCTCCTGATTCCCTGACAGGGGCGTCGATCCCCAACTGAAATTCCTCGGTACGCGAAATTTCCACTTGTGATTCCTTCCGGCTGGGGCCGAGAATACGGACACGGCTGACCCGTCCTTTCGGTCCGATGAGATTGACCGTTTCCTGGCAGGCAAACTGGCCCGGCTGGGTCAGATCGGATCTTGGGGTCATCGTTTTCCCCTGACCGAAGAGCTGTTCAAAATCAGGCTGACTTAGATGGACATGATGTGCGGAAACACTGATGGGGACCGGTTTCGACCGGAGCATCCTTGTTTCTTCGACGGTCCGGACCCGGCCCATGGCATGAAGGGTCTTCCGGGCGATCATGCGTTCCTCGTCGGCAGGGATCACCAGTATCCGGACCCTGGCGTCCGGCGCGGAAACGTCCAGGACCTGTCCCTGATCCACGCTGTGCAGATTGCGGTCCTTAAGGAGGTAAATGCCGAACAGGTCCAGCCCCTGGCAGATCCCGGCACGGATTTCGGAGGAATTGGCGCCGATGCCGGCAGTGAAGATCAAAACGTCGAGCCCGCCCAGAGCAGCCACATAGGCGCCGATATATTTGCGGATCCTGTAACAGAAAGCGCTGACGGGCCGGGTGCATTGCACATCACCCTGTTCTGCGCCGGCAAGGATTTCCCGCATGTCATTTTTTCCGCTGATGCCCTTCAATCCGCTTTCCTTGTTCAGCATCCGGTCCATGTTTTCGAAATTTAAAGAAGCGCCCTTCATGAGATGAAGGATGACGCCGGGGTCCACATCCCCGGGCCGTGTGCCCATGATCAGACCTTCGAGGGGGGTCATGCCCATGCTCGTGTCGATACTGCGCCCATGGTCGATGGCGCAGAGGGAGGCGCCGTTGCCCAGATGACAGGAGATAATTTTCAACTCGCCCAGGGGGCGCTTGAGCCAGGTGGCCGCCCGGAGCGCCACGTATTCATGATTGGTTCCGTGAAAACCGTAGCGCCGGACCTGTTCCTTTTCACAGATCTCATGGGGGAGCGCATAGGTATAGGCATGGCTGGGCATGGTCTGGTGAAAGGCCGTGTCAAAGACAGCCACCTGCCGGATATCAGGCAACAGGAGCTGCATGCGTTCTATTCCCTCCAGATTGTAAGGATTGTGCAGTGGCGCCAGCGAACAGGAAGAACGGATCGAGGCCATGACATTTTCATTGATAACCACGGCATTGGAAAATTGTCCGCCGCCGTGTACGACACGGTGACCGACTGCATTGAGATCACTGAGACGGTCGATGGCCGCAAATTCTGGGTCTGTGAGGGTACGGATCATGACATCAAAGGCGTCGTTCATGTTCATGACGCTCGGTTGCGGATCCTTCCGCTTTGTCTGAGGGGTTCTGATCTGATGGGCGGCATCGCCGGAACCGATTTTTTCAATTTCCCCCTCGAGGAGCGGCTGGTTCTGGATGGTGTCGAAAAGGGAATACTTCAGGGATGAACTGCCGCTGTTCAAAACCAGGATTTTCAGCGGTTCCGAGGCCGAGGAAAAATTCAGATCGTAAGGATCTTCATTAACCTGGTGGGCGGACCGCTGGAGATCCTGTTGGGCTGCGACCCGGGCATTGCTGAGCATCCGCTCCGTGATCAGCCGGGCAAATTTTCCCAGGGTCTTGGGATTTCCGGCGATCAATTGGGAAACGGCATCCCTCGGGATCTTGATCAGCCTGCAGGCGGTCGCAGCCACGACGTCCGCGCTGGCCGGTTCCCCGGTCATGATCGACATTTCGCCGAACAGGGAGCCTGTTTTTAAAAGGATGGTGATTTCTCCTGCCGAACCGGACGGCGGCAGGATCACTTTCACCTCCCCCTCCTGGACAATCCAGAGGAAACTGCCGATTTCCCCCCGTTTGATGATCGCAGCATCGGGGGCGTATTCAATCCCTTGCGCGTTTTCGGCAAGGATGAACCTTTCCCGATCGTTCAGATCGGAAAAAATATCCAGTGATTTAAGAAAGATAGAGAGTCCCATAGTCATCACCTCGTTTATTTTGGTGCTGTCGGAACAGCACAGGCGGGATGAGAACTTTAATAACGGTTTGACTTTCCATTGATAAGAACCTTCTTTTTCATGGGGTGCTGTGTCGATTCACGAAAACAGCATATTTTTCGCAAATACGCAAAAATAGTTGAAAATAGTTCTTGCTATTTTTCGACCAGGCGTGTAGAAAGACGGCCGTGATAGCGTTTGTCATTGACCTTCCCACCTTTCTTGACAAGAAACTTCGGCAGGAAAATCCCGCTAATCTAAACAGAATCCAAATTTAATGCCGTGTTCGCGACCTGTCTTTAAGGCGCTCACCCAGCGCGTAAAGAGCCTTGTCTTTACCAGCCGTGCCGGTTCGAAATGGGTTCAAATCTCTCAACTGCTGGTAATTATAAAGGATGAAAATGAGTTTTGAAAGTTTCAAGTTAGACGGTCGTGTGGGGCAAGGGCTTCAAGCGGCCGGGTATGAGAAAGCGACGCCGATCCAGGCTGTCGCCATTCCCGCCATTCTGGCGGGGCGTGACGTGATCGGAACGGCCCCGACCGGCACAGGCAAAACCGCCGCTTTTGTGCTTCCGATCCTGCACAACCTGCTCGCCATGAAAAAGCAGGGCGGTCGCAGGGCGACGCGTGCGCTGATTGTCACGCCGACGCGCGAACTGGCTGAACAGATCCATACGGTGATCAACGAGCTGGGGAAATTTACGTCCCTGCGATCGGCCACTGTTTACGGCGGCGTGGGGATGCAGCCGCAAGAAAAGGCTTTGCAGCAGGGCGTCGAGGTGATCGTCGCCTGTCCGGGTCGCTTGCTGGATCATCTGAACCGGGGAAACGCCAGGCTGGATCAGGTTGAGGTTCTCGTGATCGATGAAGCGGATCGCATGCTGGACATGGGTTTTTTGCCGTCCATCCAGCAGATCATGAAGCAGGTGCCTTCCCAACGACAGACGCTGCTCTTTTCGGCGACATTCGATGCGGCAGTGGAACAACTGGCCGCAAAGTCATTGCGCTCGCCGCAGCGATTTTCGATGGGAACCGATGCGCCATCCAGTACCGTTGCGCATACGCTTTACCCGGTCCCGCAGCACTTAAAGCCCGGCCTGTTGCAGCGGCTGCTTGACGAGATGACGGTCCATTCCATCCTGGTATTCACCCGGACAAAACACCGCGCTGATCGCGTCACGGAAAAAATAAAGCGTGCCGGCTATGCGGCCTCGGCCCTGCATTCAAACAAATCCCAGAGCCAGCGCAAACAGTCGATGGACCAGTTCCGGACAGGAAAAATCAAAGTCCTCGTCGCGACGGATATCGCGGCCCGGGGATTGGATGTCTCTTCCATTTCCCATGTCATCAATTTTGACATTCCCGATTCGGCTACCAGCTACATTCACCGGATTGGCCGGACAGGCAGGGCCGAGCGCCTGGGCGACGCCTTTACGCTGGTCACCCGTGAAGATAGGGACACGATCCGGGAGATTGAAAAGACGCTGGGTACGCCGATCGAAAGAAAAGTATTGGAGGGGTTTGATTATCGCGAAGCTTTGGAAAAAAACCCCGTGGCGTTTCCACAGCGTCAAAACCATAATCGGTTTCGTTCGCTGAAAACGCAATACGCCTGAGTTCGTGCCGAGAATAGAACCGTCGCCCTTGCCTTTTTCATCGTTATGTTATAAATTATATCCGTGAAAGAGTAAAATATAACCATGGAAGGAAACCCGGGCCCGCGGCTTCGGCGGCGGTTTTTTTATTGCACACTATGAAATACGAAGGAATGATCATCAGGCCGCCCAGCGAAGCCTACAGCCTGCTTTTACAGGTGACCGTCGGGTGTTCCCACAATAAATGCAGCTTCTGTCCAACCTATAAGGGGGGAAAGTTCCGCATCAAATCCTTTGCGGAAATTGAGGAAGACATCCTCGAGGCAAGCCGCTACCGTCTAGTGGAGAAGATCTTTCTGTGTGACGGCGATGCGCTGATTATCCCGCAGCAGCGTCTGGTGGAAATTCTGTCGTCCATCCAGCGGCATATCAATGGCGTCAAAAGGGTGGGGTGCTATGCCAACGCCAAGAGCATCCTGCGCAAGACGCCGGAAGAACTCGTGCAGTTGCGGGAGATGGGGTTGCGGATCGTCTATCTCGGTGTGGAAACCGGAAATGAGGATCTGCTGAAGAAAATCAGCAAAGGGGCGACCTATGCACAGATGGTCGAAGCGGGCCGGCGGATCAAGGATGCCGGAATCCTTCTGTCCGCTACGGTGCTTCTGGGCATCGGCGGGATCGAAAAAAGCGTCGAACACGCCTTGGATACGGCCAGAATCCTGACGGACATCGATCCCGATTACGTCGGCGCCCTGACGGTGATGGTCGTTCCCGGAACGCCGCTGTACGAAGACTATGTCAACGGCCTCTTTGTGCTTCCCGACACCTTCGGGTTTCTGAGGGAACTGGAGGTCATGGTCGCCCGCACGGAGTTTACAAACTGCTTCTTTACATCCAATCACGCCTCGAATTACCTGCCCATCCGGGCCAGGATGCCCCAGGAGAAGGAACAAAACCTCAGCATGATTCAGCAGGTCATTCAGTCCGGCGATAACCGGCGATTGCGTCCGGAATACATGCGGGGATTATAGAAGGAGCATAATATTATAAGAAAAACAATTGCTTCAAAGATCAAGGGGATGTTTTCGGCCAAAGATTCCACCCGGCTTGAAAAAGAAATCCAGTCCATCATTGACGCCGGCGAGGAAGACGGTCTGATCGATCCACAATCCGGTGAGATGATCCAGAGCATCCTGGAATTCCGCGACACGCTCGTCCGCGAGGTAATGATTCCCCGGACGGAAATGGTCGCCATTCCCAGTGGCGCTCCCATTGAGGAGATCATCGATCTCATTACGCGTTACGGTCACACGCGGATGCCGGTTTACAGCGGCAGCATTGACAACATTGTCGGCATCCTGAATGTGAAGGACCTGCTCAAATTCTGGTCAAAGCCCATGGCGGAAGGCAATATTCTTTCCATCCTGAGAAAACCCTATTATATCCCGGAAACAAAAAATACCCACCTGCTGCTGCATGAACTGAAGCAGCGCAAATACCACATGGCCGTTGTGATCGACGAATACGGGGGCACGTCGGGACTCGTGACGCTCGAGGACCTGATCGAAGAAATCGTCGGAGAAATCCACGATGAGGATGATCTCGAAGAGGGAGAGATTGCCGAACTTGCGGATGGTTACATTCTTGTGGACGCCAGGGTGGACATTGAAAAAATCGAGGATCATTTCGGGGTGACCTTTCCGGAAGGAAAGTACGAGACCCTGGGGGGAATGATTCTCCATGCCATCGGGAAAATTCCCATTACCGGTGAAGCGATTGAAATTGAAAAATTCGAAATGATCATCGAATCTGCGGATGAACGCAGTATCAAAAAAGTCAGACTGAGGCGGTTGACCGGCGATCGGAATGGCAGCGCGACATGATAATAGCGGGGGAGCGATCAGCCATCGATAGGAGGACTATTTCCCTGGCCTTATTATCAGGCCTGCTGCTTTTTCTATCCTTTCCCAAGTTCGGTACGGGCCTGCTCGCCTGGATTGCTTTCGTTCCCCTGCTCTGGGCCCTGCAAGCGAAAACGCCTTATCAGGGGTTTCTGACCGGATTCCTGACCGGTTTCTCCGCCTATATCGGGATCATTTACTGGATTGCCTACGTCGTCGTTCATTACGGCTATCTCCCGCTTCCTGTGGGGATTGCCGTCATGCTGCTGCTATCGGCTTATCTGGCTCTATATGTGGCGCTGTTTGCGGCGGGCGTCGTTTATTTTCATGGCCGGGGTGTTTCCCCGATACTTGCGGCGCCGTTGCTCTGGACTTTCCTGGAATATGCAAAATCTCATCTGCTCACGGGCTTTCCCTGGGAAAACCTCGGTTATTCACAGTATCTCTACCGGCCGCTGATCCAAGCGGCTGATATCACGGGTGTCTTCGGACTGAGCTTTGCCATCGTCTTAATCAATGTGGTCATTTTTAACGTCCTCAATTTTTGGCGGTCACGGACGAACAGGAAACGTCAGGCCAGGCGGATCACGGCAGAGGTTGCCGCAGGCTGCCTGGTGATGGTTATCCTTTTCGGTTATGGTATTTTTCGTATAGGAGACGTAGAGAAAGTCCTCGGTCAGGCTCCGCAAATGCCCGTCAGCCTCATCCAGGGCAATATTGATCAGAACATCAAATGGCGCCCGGCTTTTCAGGATGAAACGATCCGTATCTACAAAAGCCTTACCCGGCAGGCCGCCCCGTCAGCCGGCGGCCTCATCGTCTGGCCCGAAACGGCTACCCCCTTCTTTTTTCAGGATCAGAATGAAATGCACCGCGAAGTGGCTTCCCTCCCAAGGCTGACCGGCGACTGGCTGCTCTTCGGCAGTCCCCGCTACGAGAGGGACGGTCTTGACCTGGTTTTCCTCAACAGCGCCTTTCTGCTCTCGCCGGATGGCCGGATCGCCGGTCAATATGATAAGGTTCATCTGGTTCCCTATGGGGAATACGTGCCCTTGCGCCGATTCTTTCCCTTCATCAACAAACTGGTGGCGGGAATCGGCGATTTTCGCAGCGGCCCCGGATATGAGCCGCTGAGCATGCAGGGGGGCAATCCGCCACGGAAAATGGGGATCATGATCTGCTATGAGGGCATCCTGCCGGAAGCGGGTCGGGCATATCGACAAGGGGGTGCGAACCTCCTGGTGAATATTACCAATGACGCCTGGTTCGGCAATACATCGGCGCCGTATCAGCACCTGTCCATGACGGTATTCCGCTCCGTGGAGAACCGGCTGTACCTGGTTCGGGCTGCCAATACGGGCATCAGTGCAATCATTGGTCCCACCGGCCGGATTGAAGCCCGCAGCGCCCTGTTTGAAAAAGCCACGATAGCAGGGACGGTCCGGTTCATGGACAGAAACACCTTTTATTCGACCTATGGGGATGTGTTCGTTTATGGTTGCATCCTCGCATTGATCCTGATATTTACCGTGACGATTAAAAAAAGGAGCAGGAATTATGATTGAAACGTTGCCCGAAGCCATTGCGAATGTGAAAAAAAGAATCGACCGGCTCGGAGAATGTCTTTGACATCCCCGACAAAGACAACAACATCAAAGAGCTGGAAGCGCTTTCCCTGTGTGAGGATTTCTGGAACGACCAGGAAAAGGCCCGTGATGTACTGAAAAAGAAGTCGCGACTGGATCATATCGTCGGCCACTGGAAGGCGCTCAAAGGCTCGGTTGACGATCTCAATGAACTTTATGAACTGGCAACGGCGGAGGAGGACCAGGAAACCCTGACGGAAGTGGGCCGGGATATGGAAAACCTGACGGCCGCTGTTCGCGCTGAAGAACTCAAGATGATGCTGGGTTCCGAGCAGGACCCCATGAATGCCATCATGTCCATTCACGCCGGGGCGGGCGGCACCGAAGCACAGGACTGGGCGGAGATGCTTTTGCGCATGTATCTGCGCTGGGCGGAACGCAGGGGGTTCAAGACCACCATCATCGATTTTTTGCCAGGCGATGAGGCGGGCGTGAAAAACGTCTCCCTGACGATCGAAGGCGAATATGCCTATGGCTATGCCAAGGCCGAAATCGGCATCCACCGGCTTGTCCGGATATCGCCTTTCGACGCCGGCGCCAGAAGACACACCTCCTTTGCCTCCGTGTTTGTCTATCCGGAGGTGGATGAAGAGATCGTTGTGGAAATCGATGAGAAAGATCTTCGTATCGACACCTATCGTTCCACCGGGGCCGGCGGGCAGCATGTAAACAAGACGGACTCCGCTGTACGGCTGACCCATCTGCCCACGGGCATTGTCGTACAATGCCAGAATGAACGCTCCCAGCACAAAAACAAGGCCATGGCCATGAAGTATCTGAAATCGCGCATTTACGAACTGAAGCTGCAGGAACAAAACGCAAAGCTCGATGAGGTGAACAAATCCAAGAAGGAAATTGCCTGGGGCAGCCAGATCCGCTCATATGTGCTTCATCCCTATAAGATGATCAAGGATCACCGGACCAATCTGGAGGTTGGAAACGCCACACGCGTCCTGGACGGCGATATTGACGATTTTATTGAGGCCTATTTGCTGTCGGCGTAATATAGACGGCTTCGTAAAAAGTCCAGATGCTGCGTTGCGCTGCATCCTTCGTCACTGGGAAAATTAGGGACAGCACCCCTATTTCCCGGGGGCGAAAATAGGGGCGCTGTCCCTAATTTTCCCTCCATTCCTCAGGATTGACGCGCCTTGCCTGCGGAGCTTTTTACGCAGCCGTCGAAATGGGATCATTTTTCGACTTTTTACAAGTGCGTCAATATAGGGTTTTGATATAAGTGTTGTCTGTGATACAAGGGACGAAATTTTTTGAATCGATGCGGGCGGACGGACAGAACATTAATGGCCGCCGGAAGAATCGAAGTAAGCTGAAAAAGGAGTTCGTTGCATGCCGAAATTCGTCATAAAACCTTTCACAATTCTGTCTTTTTTATTGATCTGCCTGGTTGGCGTCCAGGTATTTTTCATGGACCGGGCGTTTGCGCTGATGCCTCCCGAAAATGTCCTGCCCGTATCTGTGCCGAGCACGGAAAAGCTGCAGGTTGCAGAAATTAAAGCGGCACCTGCTGAACCTGAAATTAAGATTCAGCTGGCCGACCAACCGGCCATCGAGGAAAATAACAACAAGCCGGCCATCGAGGACAATAACAACAAGAAAGCCCATGAAGAAGAGCAGAATATCATGGAGGACGCCCTGGCGCTTTTGGAGGAGTCCGAAAATCACTGGAAAAAAGGAGACCTGGAAGGTGCGCTGAATCTTTTGGATCAGGCTTATGCCCTCATCATCGAAACAAACGGCGACCCGGTCGTGGCCAGACAGAAGGATGATCTGCGCCTGCTGATCTCAAAGCGTATTCTTGCGGTCTATTCGTCCCGTCAAACGGTGACCGTCGGCAAGCGAAGCGAGATTCCCCTTATCATGAACGCGGATGTGGAAAAAGAAATCCGCAACTTCCACAGCTTCGAAAGAGAATTTTTTATTTCATCCTATCACCGCTCCGGCCTCTACCGCCCGATGATCGTCCGGGAACTGAAAAAAGCGGGGCTGCCCGAAGAGCTGTCCTGGCTTCCGCTGGTGGAAAGCGGCTTCAAGGTTTCCGCCCTGTCGCGGGCGCGGGCGCTGGGCCCCTGGCAATTCATTCCCTCGACGGGATATAAGTATGGCCTGAACCGGGACGAATGGATCGATGAGCGCATGGATCCGGAAAAATCGACCCGGGCGGCCATCAGCTACCTGAAGGATCTGCATGACATGTTCGGAGACTGGCTGACGGTTCTGGCCGCATACAACTGCGGGGAGGGGAGGGTGCTCAGGGTTATATCGAGCCAGCATTTGAATTACCTGGACCGTTTCTGGGATCTTTATCACAGACTGCCCTATGAGACGGCACGCTACGTGCCCCGTTTTCTGGCTACCCTGCACATCGTCAAGAATCCGGCGAAGTTCGGCATGGATCTTGGTCAGCCGCAGTATATGAAAATCCCTTACGAAGCTGTCAAATCAAGTAAAATCATGCGATTGCGGGATATCGCCGCAGCCCTCGAAGTTCCCGAGGAAACGCTCAATACACTCAATCCGGAACTCAGACATCGCATGACGCCCGACCGCGACTATCCACTGAAAGTCCCCCCGGAGACGCTCGAGAAATTTGCGAAAGTCGCCGACAGCATTCGAGAGTCGGAAAAACCCAGGCAGGTCCGGATGTCAATGAAATCCGGTTTCAAGCGGCATAAAGTCAAGCGCGGCGAAACCGCGGCATCCATCGCGCATCGCTATGGCATATCGGTGAACGCTTTGATGTCGTACAACGGGCTTTCCGCTAAAAGAAAAGTCCGCGTCGGGCAGCGATTGAAAGTGCCGCTCCGCAGGGTCCGCTATGCGCAAAACACATCGGGAAAGGCGGCCCAGCGTGACAAAGGCCGGGACGAACAGATCGTCCGCTATAAAGTGAAAAAAGGGGATTCTCTCTGGTCGGTGGCGAAGCAGTTCAACACCGTACCGTCTGATATCAGAAGGCTAAACAACATCAAGGGGGATGCCCTGCAAACCGGCAGAATCATCAAGGTCGGCGGTCCGGGGACTATGACCGACAGCGAAACGGAACCGGCAAGACAAGGCAGGAAGGTTGTCAAGAAAACAGCCGACAAGACGCTTGACGATGGAACGCCGGGAGCTGTTTATGCCGTTCAGAAAGGCGACACGCTCGGCAAGATTGCCAGCATGAACAATGTCAGCCTGGACAGGATTCTGGAGTTAAATAAGCTGGACAAGACCGACAACATCCGACCCGGCCAGCTTATTGTCGTGAAATAGCCGCATCAGAAGCGTTCAAGTTCATACCCGTTCAGCATGAAGAATACTTCGTTTTCTTTATCCCTCATTTGTAAGGATTCCTTATTATTGCCGCTTTCGTGATTATAGCCTAACAGATGCAACAGTCCGTGAATCAAAAGAAAATCAATCTCATCATTCACGGAAAGGTCGCCGGCGGCGGCATCCTGGAAGGCACGTTCGGCGGAAATAACGATGTCGCCGAGGATCTGGGGATTGATGTGGCCGTAATCTCCTTCCCGGAGGGGGAAGGAAATGACGTTGGTAGGGTGGTCCCGGTTGAGATACTGCCTGTTGATCTGACGGATCTGTTCATTATCAACAAACAGCAAGCTGATTTCCTGGTCCGGACAATTCAGGATTTTTTTCAGCTTATGGACAACCCGGCGAATCCGGCGCAGGTCAAGCTTTACCGCTTTCTGCCGGTTTTCGATGTGAATATTCATGAGAATTTTTCGCCGATGTTCCCTGTTGATTGAATCATGACGGACGCAGCCTGCCTTTTGTTCTGCTGCTGTCCAGATGGTTATAGGCCCTGATCACATCCTGGACAAGGGGATGCCGGACCACATCGATTTCGGAAAAATGGATAAAGCGGATGCCGTCGGTGTTTTTCAAGATCGATTCGGCTTCCACGAGTCCCGAGACCTTGTCCGTCGGAAGGTCAATCTGCGTCACATCGCCCGTAATGACTGCTTTTGAACCGAAGCCGAGGCGCGTCAGAAACATCTTCATCTGTTCCGAAGTCGTATTCTGCGCTTCATCAAGGATGACAAAAGAATCGTTCAGGGTCCGGCCGCGCATGAAGGCCAAGGGCGCCACTTCGATCACGCCCTTGTGGATCAGCGCCGAGGCGCGGTCAAAGTCAAGCATGTCAAAGAGGGCGTCATAGAGGGGACGCAAATAGGGATTGACCTTTTCCGCCAGATCACCCGGTAAAAAGCCCAGTTTTTCGCCCGCTTCCACTGCGGGCCGGGCAAGGGCGATCCGGTGAACCTTCTTTTCCAGCAGTGCGGAAACTGCCATCGCCATGGCCAGATAGGTTTTTCCGGTTCCGGCCGGACCGATGCCGAAGACCATGTCGTGCTGCCGGATGGAATCGATGTAATGTTTCTGGGCAATGCTTTTCGGGGTGATCGTCTTTTTCTTTGAAGAGATAAAGACGGTATCGAGAAATATCCTTTCCAGGTTGACGGCGCTGTTTTCCGAGAGGATTCTGTGCGCATAGTCAATGTCGGGTGCGAAGAGGGGGTAACCTTTTTCAACGATCCCATAGAGCTGGGAGAGTAGATTCTTGACCAGACCGACGGCGAGCGATTCACCGGAGATGGACAGGAGGTTTCCCCGCACGGACAGTTTGACGGGTTCGATCTTTTCGATAAATTTTAAATGATTGTCATGTTCGCCGAAAAGATGGATGAGGTGTTCGGGGTTGGCAAAGCAGATTTTTTCGACAAAAGGAGGTACGGGCTTTTGTTTCAAGTCGTTTTCAATCCTGTCAAGCTTGTCAAGCTTGTCACGCTCTGATCTCTGATATTCCCGAATCAGGTCGGGGTTCCCCCGCTGCACCTCAACGTCACCGGTGCACTCTCTGATGCTGCTTGTGGAGGCTATCACGCGTCATTTCTGATTGCAATCATTTTTGTGAGCGCTCTGCCAGACCCATGATCATGACCCGGCTGTTGCCGGATGAAAAAACAGGGCCGATTTACTTCTGTAAAAAAAGGTGTGCGTACACCTTGGCGTTTCCCATCATGTTGTCGATCAGGCAGTGTTCGTCGGGCTGGTGGGCCGTCTTGCCGATTCTGCACCAGACGGCCACGGGATAACCTTCCCGCCGGAAATAGGCGGCCACGGTTCCGGCGCCGATTCCCTGCGGCGTCGCCTCCACCCCATAAACATCCCGGATCGCCTCGCGCAACGCCAGCACGACCGGCGCATCGACCGGGGTCGGTGGGGGCGCCTGGACGGCCTGCACCGTTTCGATCTCAATCGTTACACCGAACTGTTTTTCCACATGATCGGCCATCTGCCGGATTCGGCTGAATACATCCGATAACGGGTATCGGGGAAGAACTCTGCTGTCCAGATAGAAGACATCCTCACCCGGGATGGTATTGACATTGGGCACATTCATCTCTTTCTTCGTCGGTTGAAAGGTGCTGGCAGGCGGATGGTACAGGGGATCAACGGCATCGAAAATCGCGTGAAGATCATGCAGACGCACGACGAGATGGGATGCCGCCAGGAATGCGTTTTTCCCGAGTTCCGGTCTGCTGGCGTGACACTGCTTTCCGACGGTTTTGAACTTCAGCCAGTAGATGCTTTTCTCCGCGATTTCAATCAATGATCCGTCTTCATTGCCTGAGTCGGGCGCGACCAGGATATCGTCTTTCCGGAAAGGATTATGCTGATGTTGCAGCAGATAGGCAAGACCGTACTGACTGGACGTTTCTTCATCAGCCAGAAAAGCCAACCCGATGCCGTTTTCCGGCGTTACGCCCGTATCCATCAGAGCCTTGGCTGCAAAGATGGACGCCACGAGGTCCTGCTGATTGTCTTCGGTTCCCCGGCCGTAGATCCGGCCTTCCTTCTCATACCCTTTGTAAGGATCTTCACTCCAGAAGGCCATTTCGCCCGGCGGCACGATGTCCATGTGCGTAAGAACCCATGTGGTTTTGTCCGATTTCCTCCCGGACCGGGTAACGAGGATGTTCGGACGCATGCCCGAGGCGACCCGCCTGTCCGGAGCGTTGATTTCCTGAATAGGCGTGAATCCCAGGGCGTGCAATTTTTCCTTGAGATAACGGGCTTTTTCATATTCGCCCTGACCGCCGCTATCGGGCGACATGGCCGGGATTGCCGTCAGTTCGATCTGCATCTGAATCATGGCGTCCCGGTATTGTTCAATGCGCTGTTTTACCTGTTCGAAAACACCGGCGTCAATCATGATGAACTCTCAAATATTCGAGAAAATGTCATAGGTCTCCTTCAATTCTGATTACTTCCCCCAGGGTGGAGAGGGGGGCGTCAAATGCCTTTTCATCTCCCAGGACAAGCGTCACGGCCTTTTCCCGGTTCAGGCAACGGCCCGCTGTTCGCTGCAGGTCTTCCGCTGTGACCCGGTCGATCCGCTCCGGATATTTCATGAGAAAATCCTGCGGCAGAGAGTCAAATTCAAGCATCATCTGCTGGGAAGCGATCTGATCCGCCGCCTGAAAGGAAAATATAAAGCTGTTGTTGATGGATTTTTTTGCCCAGGACAGTTCCTCTTTGGTGACGCCTTTTGTTTTCACATCCTTGATAAGATCGCGCAATAATGCCAGGACAGCCGTCGTGGCGGATGAACGGGTCATGGCATAGGCCCCGAAAGCGCCGTAGTCATGCCTGGCTTTGTAAAAACTGCCGGTGCTGTATGCCAGGCCGCGTTCGCTGCGGACTTCCTGAAAGATGCGGGAACGGAATCCGCCGCTCCCCAGAATGAAATCGAGGACCGTGAAAGCGTAAAAGTCCTGATCCCGTTTTGAGGGCGCCAGGTGGCCGGATACGATGACGGACTGCGGGATCTCTTTATGAAGGTAATGAATCGCGCCATTTTTCCTGCCGGCAGGCGGAGGCGTCGTTTCCGGACGTCCCGGCGCCTGCCAGTCGCCCAGATAACGGCCCGCCAGACGGATCGCCTCTGTGGTGGTCACATCTCCCGTAATCGCCAGCATGACCGCCTGCGGATGAAAAAAACGTTGATGAAAGTCGATCAGATCGGAACGCTGGAGGCCTTTGACGGACAGCGCGGTGTAAAGGTTTCCGCGTGGATTGTCACGGTAGAGGAGTTTCCTGAACTCACGGAAGGCATACCCTGGCGGGTTATCCCGAATGCTCCGGAGCCCTTCGATAGAAAGGTCTTTGGCGATCTGGAGCTTGTCTTCGGCGAAGCGGGGCTGTCTCAGAATCCGGGAAAAAATATCAAGACCCAGTTCGAAGTCTTGCTTCAAAACGGACAGGTGGGCCGACCCCATGTCCATTTCTGCCGAAAAGCTACAAGAGATGCCGTGAAACGCGAGCAGGTCGTCCAGGGCGTCGCCGCTCAAAGACCCCGCGCCGCCCGTGCGCATGACCCGGTGTGTGAGCTCGGAAAGCCCCGCTTTTCCGGCGGGGTCATGAACAGAGCCGGTCCCGAAAATAGCCGAGACATTCACGAGGGGGAGTTCATGATCCTCCAGGACATAAACAATCATCCCGTTGTTGAGCGTGTGGCGCTGCGCCTGCGGGGGGGTGAAGCGCAAGGGTTTGTAGGTCAGCCTGTCCGGATGGAAGGTCCGGCGCTGTTCAGCGGCCGTGACAGGCGCAACAAGCAGCAGACTGCATAAACAGAGGAGTATCCGAATCTTATTTTTCATTTTTCGGTTTTTGATTCACCGGCTGACCGGACTGTACGGAAGGCGCCCGTTTGGGTACAAGTGTCGCCACCGTCCTGTTTTCTTTTCTTAGATATTTTTGCGCGGCCTGCATGACGCCGGCAGGCGTGATTGTATCGATGACCCTGATATAGTCGGTTAAATAGCGATAATCTCCAATCAGGACCTCATAATAAGAGAGCATGCTCGCCAGACCGCTGTTGGAATTGAGACTCCGGATAAAATCGGCCTTCATCTGGTTTTTCACTTTTTGCAGTTCCTGCTCCGGAACCGGCTCCCGCGTGAGTCTTTCCAGTTCCGCATCGATGGCCTGCTCCAGTTCACGGCATTCATGGGGGTGTCGGGGGGTCGCAAAAATCGCGAAAAGATTGGGGTAACGCGCCCCCGGCATGCCGTTTGCCGTGTCCACGCTCTCGGCGATCTTCAACCCTTCGACCATCGTCCGGTAAAACCGCGAGGTCCTTCCCCTGGACAGGATGGCTTCGATCACATCGAAAATGTAATCATCCTGAGCGGGCGGGGGCGGTTTGTGATATCCGATCATGAGTTGCTCTTTGGCGTCAAAAATCACTTCCACGCGTCTTTCACCGGATTGTGGGGGTTCCTCGGTGATGAACGGCGGTTCCGTCTTCTGCGCCGGGATGTTCTCGAAATATTTACGGATGACGGCAAGCGTTTCCCGGGGATTGATGTCGCCGACGGCGGCAATGACCGTGTGATGGGGCGCGCGTGCTTGATGGAAGAAGGCCGAGACATCGTCCATGCTCAGAAAGCGCATATCCGACGGCCAGCCCAGGATCGGGCTGCCATATGGGTGAGCCTGAAAGGCGGCGGCAAAAAACTGTTCGGCCAGTTTTCCCCCGGGATTGGTTTCGATCCGCTGACGCCGTTCCTCCATGATGACATCCCGCTCCTTGTAGAACTCGCGAAAAACGGGATTTTGCAGCCGGTCCGATTCGATCCGCGCCCACAGTTCAATTTTGTTGGACGGCAGGCTGACATGATAGGTCGTCAGATCCTGGCCGGTGCCGGCGTTCATGGCTTCCGCGCCGTTTTCGGTATAGATCCTGTCCAGTTCATTCGGAATCAGCCATCGTTTATGTTCTTCCTGCAGCGCTTTGAGTTTTGTCTGGAGCGTTTCGATGGCTTTGGCATCAGCCCCGTCCGCTTTTCTGCGTTCAAGATCGAGCTGCCGGCCCGTTGTTCGGATTTTCTTCAGGACGTCGCGTTCACTTTTATAATTGCGGGTCCCGATGGTCGTAGTTCCCTTGAACATCATGTGTTCCAGCAGATGCGCCGTCCCGGATTTACCGCTGACTTCATCAACGGCGCCCGCCCGCTGGCGAATGTACAGGGAAACCGTCGGGCTCAGGGGCCGCTCGAGCAACAGGACCCTGATTCCGTTCTTGAGCGTGAATTTCCGGACCCGGCTCTCCAGATCGTTTTCCGCCGCATACAGGGGCTGCAGCAGGAGAATCAGAAGGATCAGGAGGATAGCCGGAATGAAGGCGTTGCGTTTTCTCATCATATCGGATTACAATTTCGATTTCAGTAGAGTGTACACCTGGAGGACGGGGTAAAGGATGCCGACGAGACTTATAAGGATGATCAGGCTGGATGAAAAAAAGACCATGATGAAGTTCAACGGATTTGCCAGGCGATAGGAGGCAACGAGCGTTTCCACGCCCAGGACCAGAAAGACGACGGACAGAATCGTCATGGCCGCGTGTTTGAACCACCAGAAGTAAGTTTTCATAAAAATGGCAATGAACCCCGTGCGAGTATTTCAGTTTTTTGCATTATCACTGTATTTATCAGTTTCTGTCAAGGGTTTCTCGTCAGAAATAATCTTCGGCTTGGCTATCATAAACAATTAGTTTATAAACGTTACCATGATTAGAACATTCGCGGATGCTGAAACCGAACGTTTTTATATCACCGGGAAATCCAGACGTTTTCCGCCCGACGTTCTGAAGCGTGCGGTAAAGCGGTTGACGCAGATCGACGCGGCAACGGTTATCGACGATCTCCGTATGCCGCCATCTAACCGCCTGGAATCTTTGATAGGAGTTCGCGCCGGGCAATGGAGCATCCGCATCAACGAACAATGGCGCGTCTGTTTCCGGTTTGAAAACGGCGAGGCTTACGATGTTGAAATTGTTGATTATGACTGAGGAGGTGAAACCATGAATCCGAAAAACAATCTTCCTCCGGTTCATCCGGGTGAATTTCTTAAAGAGAATCTTGACGAATTGCGGATCTCTCAGGCTTAGTTCGCCCGAACCATTGGACTTTCGGCCATGAGAATATCCCACGTCGTCAAGGGGAAAAGACCTGTCACCGCTGAGATGGCCTTGCTTTTCGGCAAGG
>JAUSOK010000209.1 GCA_030656035.1 Syntrophales bacterium | reverse complement strand
AGTTTCGGTTCAAAGTGGACTATACCATAATGGTAAAAGCGATCATGTCGTCGCAATCCCTTCGGAAATCAGGTCAGTTTCGGTCGCAGTCTCCATTTGCGTTGAAAAATCGCATGCTTTGATAGGCATTTCCGCGAACCTCCGCTGATAAAATATCGACACCCCGTTTCACCTCCTTCCTTGATGGCTTCTCCATATCACAACCTATTATTATTGCAAGCAAATCCGCTCTGGCGCGAACCTCAATCCTGCGTTATTCATGAATGCCTGCAATATCAAGCATTTACAAATAACATGTGTCATGGGCCAGGAGGTTCGCGTTTTCACTTCCGGAAGGTCGTTCAATAAACGTAAAACTCGCTGTCCGGATCGGTGAACTGGCCCTGGCCGATGATCTCCAGCGTGCCCGCGCATTTCTGACAAAGCGGGAAATATTTCACGCCATCCTCCTCGTTGACGATGACCTGCTCGACACGGTCCTTCATTTCCCGGAATGTCGGGGTCGTCAGGGTTACTTCGAAAATGGATTTCTGCACTCTCGTGCCGTAATCCAACATGATTTTGGCGATGCGGGATAAACGCTTCGGGTCGGCAATATCATAGGCGACGATCAGGTTCATGGTTTTTCCCTATACAATCATGTAATCCATCTGCGTCACTTTGAGGCCCGTTCCGGAAATGACGACCTTGTTGATGCAGCGTGTGCAGATCTTGTAGATGCGGACGGAATCTCTTGTCATATCGAGGTTGTCGCGGCAGTAAGCCCGGATGCGTTTCAGGGCGATGTCGTCGATGTCGCATTCAAAGACGGACTTCTGGGTTCGCAGGCCGAATTCCTTCAGGAATTTTCGCATGTTGTTGAGCCGCTTGGGTTCGGTAATGTCGTAGGTGACAAGCGTAATCATTTCAGCAGCACCGGTTGATACATTTGCGCCTCGCCCTCGATGACCTTGCGATAATGGCCGGCCTGAAAGATAATGGCATCGGCATAGCTCAAGGAACGTTCGGCGGGCGGGTAATAAAATTCCGTCGTGAGTTTCTTCTCGAAGGCCTCGATCACGCGCTGAAAGGCGTCGCGATGGAGCTTCACCGGATGCTTGCCGGTAATTTTTACCGCCGGCGCCTCCTCCGTCTCCATGCGCTGTTCGGGTATGTCAAACACCGTTGCGTCCTCGACGGAACCGGAAATCAGGCCGATGGGGTCTTTCGAGACATCCGCTGGGACTTCCGGAGACACAACCGGAAGCATGTCTTCGTCCGATGGTATTTCCTCATAGAAATCATTGCTTTTGAGTATCTTCAGATTGAAAAGGGAGAGCGTCAGCGTGTCGGCGATGATCGTCCGGAATTCCTCCATGAGATCGAGCACGAGTGAATAGCGGCCATAATCGATGGTATGCAGAAAGCCGGGATAGGGGTCCAGCCCCGCCATCCGGACGGCGGCATAAACGCGATTCATCAGGAAGGTATAAAGCAGCGACAGGATCGAGTTGACCGGGTCCGTGGGCGGCCGTCTGATGCGGCGCGTGAAGCCCCAGTGGTCGATGAAGCCGCCGGGGAAGGCAGCGAAATACAGGGCGCTGCCACGGCCCTCGTAACCGCGAACGCTGTCCACATTGTCCGCTTTTTCAAGCAGCCGGATAAGATTCTGAATGTCGTGAGCCCTCGGCCCGGCCAGACTTTCTTCCCGGCTGCGCTTGATCCGCATGAGCAGCGTGGCCATGTTGGCGAGCTTTCCCGCGACGATGGCCTTCGCCAGGCGCAGCGTGAAATCGGGATCGTCGAGCAGGCGGTACTGGCGCTTGTGCAGAAAGACGTTGCGCGACTCCGCCGAGGCGATGCGTCCCAGATAGCGGCCGTCGAAGCTCAGGAAGACCGTATCGATCTCGTGGCGCATGATCTGGGCCAGGGCGCGGTGCGTGACCTCCACGTTGCCGAACAGCACGATCTGTTTGAGTTTATAGGTGAAAAGGGTGTGATAGACGGCGTCGCCCTTTTTGACGAGCAGGTGTCTGCCTTCCTTGATGATCCGCGCCCCCTGGGTTTTGATGTAAACGACCATTGCTGCCTCCTTCAATCCGTGACTGTGATTTCTCCTTTCCCCGGCCCCGCACACGCGGCGGCAAGCGGATAAAAGAAAGGAGAAAATCATGGCGCCATTTTAGAAGGCGGTCAGTTAATATTCAACAATTGCAACGTTGCAATCGCCATGTCCCTTCGTAATCAGGTCAGGTTCGATATGCGGTTGTCAAAGAACTGTGTTCTGCTCTTCAAGGAAGGGCAGGGAAATCAAAAATGTTTGTGAATTGAACAAATTCGGTGACTGTCGCAAATATGGAGCCGATCGCCTTTTCGCTGACGGGCTGAATGCCGTGGGCCAGGATGGAGGCGTTGCGGTTGCTCTGGATGCTTTTGATCTCTCTGTGTTTTTCAAAGAAACGAATTCCCGCCGGGTGTCCTTTGACTTTCAGATATTCAAAGGTTGCCGTCATGGGAAGCTTGAGGACGTTTTTTTTAGCGTCAAGATATTTTCGAATATATTCCTCTCTGATTTTCTCCGGGATCATGTCCGGCTTAACAGTGTCAGTGGCGCATCCCGCTACTCCCTGAAAACAGATCTGCCCGTAAAGTTCGAGAGCGCGGTAGATCCTGGCGGCGGCATCGTCGTAGCGCTTGTCTGCCATGCGCCGGCGGGCATTATTCAGGAGATCGTCGATAAGCGCGGGGTGGAGAGTCTTCATGTTATCCGTATCCGACAAAAGCTGATGGAGAAAGAGGCGGCACTGCTCTGCCCGGAAGCCGAACGTTTCAAGATCTGGATCGCGATTAACCTTCAGGTAGGTTGCAAGCGCTTCCATTCCGCCTGTTATTTTCCGCAGCGCCGTATCATGCTGAAACTGTTCCCAGAAGAGAAACCCTTCCGAAAATGGCCGCACAAATGCGAAATAACTGACAATTTCGAGGGGCAGCTCCCTCGTTGAGCAGTCATCGATGATCTGCATGACGGCGGAAAAACGACGACGGTTGAACAGGGTCACGATCTGCCTGCGTTCTTCCTCGGCAAAGATAGACCAGGGAGGTTCCTCGCTGTTTCATGTGGGTAACCTGAATTGGAGTTTACCGCCGATGAGGTAAATCATCGTGATCAGGTTTTTCATTGTACGATATCCTCTGGCCTTGGCTTTAGCGGCTTGG
>JAUSOK010000208.1 GCA_030656035.1 Syntrophales bacterium | reverse complement strand
TTGATCTTTCATCGTGTTGCCACCTGTGCTTAAATGATTTGTTTAATCGCCTTCCGACGCATCGAGGGACAGCAAGGCGGCAGCCTCACCGGAGGGAAGTTCCTGCACATCCCTGAGTTTCTTTCCGACGGCCCTTGATCTCACTTTGGCCTTCTCGATGGTGTCCGATGCCTGATTCAGTTTCTTCTGGACGGCCTCCAGAAAATCGCCATACTTTGTCCACTCGGCTTTGACCGCGGCAAGCAGGTTCCAGACCTCGCTGGAACGCTGCTGGATGGCAAGCGTCCGAAAACCCATCTGGAGGCTGTTCAGAATCGCCCACAGGGTGGTCGGGCCGGCAATCACCACACGGCAGTCGCGCTGGATGACATCGGTCAATCCTGTCCGGCGGATGACTTCCGCAAAAAGACTCTCTATCGGCAAAAACAGAATGCCGAAGTCCGTCGTCTTCGGCGGGTTCAGGTACTTGCCGCAGATGTCCCAGGCGCAGGCCTTGACGCGGTTCTCCAACTGTTTCCCGGCCGCTTCAACGCCTTCGCTGTCGGCTTTTTCCTGCGCCTCGATGAGACGTTGATAGTCTTCGACGGGGAACTTGGCGTCAATCGGGAGCCAGACGGACTCATCCCCGTCAGCGCCCTGTCCCGGCAATTTGATCGCAAACTCGACGCGTTCGCCGCCATCCTTAGTGGCCACATTGGCGGCGAACTGATCGGGATTGAGCACCTGTGCCAGCAGCGCTCCGAGCTGCACCTCACCCCACGTGCCGCGCGTTTTGACATTTGTGAGTACCTTTTTAAGATCGCCGACGCCCGTGGCAAGCGTTTGCATTTCCCCAAGTCCCCGGTGCACAAGTTCCAGACGTTCACTGACTTGTCTGAAGGATTCGCCCAGGCGCTTTTCCAGTGTTCCCTGAAGTTTCTCGTCCACGGTCTGACGCATTTGTTCAAGTTGCCTGGCGTTGTCGGTCTGCAGGCTCTGGAGTTTATCTTCCACCGTGACCCTGACCGCTTCCAGCTTCTTCTCGTTTGAATCCGAAAGCTTCCCGATTGCACTTGACATGGCTTCAAGCCGGGTTTTCTGAAGGTTGGCCAACTCGCCCATGGTCCTGGCCATCGTTTCGGAGATGCTCTTGAGCGTCGTCACGACTTCTTCGCGCAGTTGTCTGGCGCCCGCGGCAAGTTCCTGCCGCTGCTCTCTGGCTGCCTTGCCCGTTTCGTCCCGGCTTAAGGCCAATTCTTCTCTGAGCGTGTGCTCGATGCGTCCCTGTGCCTTTTCGAAGGCATCCAGACGGGGAGCAAGCAGAGAGGCGTCGGCCTGGAATGATCTCTTTAAGACGACAAGCAGCAGGACCGTTACGACAACAAGCAGGGCGAGAATCACAAACAGCAGAATATCTGTCACGCACGACCTTCCTTGAAAAATAACGAACTCGTAATAAAAGTCAGAAAATATGGGGACACGACTGCGTCATATCCCCATATTTCCCGGCATGGTTGAAATTCACTCCCCGGCTGTTCA
>JAUSOK010000207.1 GCA_030656035.1 Syntrophales bacterium | reverse complement strand
ATGCCCCCTTTTTATCCCTCAAGGCGCGGGTAGTCCGTATAGCCTTTGACGCCCGGCACATAAAAAGTATTTTCATCCCACCGCGCCCAGGGGGCGCCAAGGCGGATGCGTTCCACAAGATCAGGATTCGAGATGAAGGGTTTGCCGAAAGCGACGGCATCGGCATAGCCTTCTTCCAGGACCCGGTTGCCGCCATCGTGCTTGAAGCCGCAGTTAATCACCAGCGTGCCTTTGTAACGTGGGCGAAAATGCTTTGCGATTTTCTTAACCGCAGCGGGCACATGATCCACCGGGGCCAGGGGTTCGGTAAAATGGGCATAGGCAAGAGCCGGGTAATCATTCAGGCGCTCTACGATATGCTCAAATGTGGGGATGGTCTTCTTGTCCAGGGAGATGCCGAAGAAACCGTGGGCGGAAGGATTCAGCCGGATGCCGACCATTTCAAGGCCGATGGCCTGACCGACGGCATCCAGCGTTTCGAAAAAGAAACGGGCCTTTTTTTCGCTGCTGCCGCCGTATTCATCGGTCCGTGTGTTTGAACAACCGGTGAAGAACTGATGAAAAAGATACCCGTTGGCGGAATGGATTTCGACGCCGTCGAAGCCGGCGGCGATTGCATTTTCAGCGGCCTGCCTGAAGTCTTGTGTGATTTCATGGATTTCGTCCACGGTGAGCGCACGGGGTGTGACGGTATCCTTAAAACCCTCGCGCGTAAACGACTTGTCTTTGGGGTTGATCGCAGAGGGCGCAACGGGAAGCCGGCCATCATGAAAATCAGGATGGGACATGCGGCCGCAGTGCCAGAGCTGGCAGAAGATATGCCCCTCCCGGTCATGGACGGCCCGGGTCACCTGCCTCCAGCCTTCGATCTGGGCCTGGCTGTAAATGCCGGGGGTGTTGATGTAACCCACAGCCTGCTTTGAGACCTGGGAGCCCTCGGTGATCAGGAGTCCCGCGGAGGCGCGCTGGGCATAGTACTGGGCGATAAGCGGCGTCGCCGCGTTCTCCGGGTTGTCTGCACGGCTCCGTGTCATGGGGGCCATGAATACACGGTTGGGAAGTTCGTATGGTCCGATCTTTATGGGCTTCAACAGCGCTTGTTCCATTGTTTCTTTTCTCCTTTCATGTTTCTTCTGTGTGGTGAACCGCCAATTTCATAACATCAGCAGATGGCCGTGATCCTTCAGCCAGGCCCTGTGTTTTTTATGATCGGGGAGGATGTGTTCGACAAGTTTCCAGTAGTCGCGGGAATGGTTCCGGATCTTCATGTGGCACAGTTCATGGACCACCACATAATCGATGATTTCAGCCGGGGCCATGATCAACCGCCAGGTGAAGGTCAGGCAGTCATTCGGCGAGCAGGAGCCCCAGCGGCTCCGCGCATTATTGACGGCGACTCCCCGGGGGAACAGCCCCAGAAGCCCGCTGAGGCGACGGACCCTCTCTTCAAGATGCACCCGGGCCTGTTTCTGATACCAGAGGTGAAAAAAAATGCGAGCCCCTCTGAGGGCATCGCGCCCCAGAAGGAATTCACTGCCGGTAAATGTCAGGGCATCATCCGAATCATCCCGTTCATGTATCTTCAGGGCATAGCTTTCACCCAGATAGGGGAATCGTTCCCCGGGAATGAAGGACCGGGACTGTCGATCATGGTTGTGCTTCTGCCGCCGGCCGACGATCTTTTGCAGCCATTGATTTTTTTCTTTCAAAAAACGGTCGATATCAGTCTGCGGGGCATGAAAGGGGACCCGGACAAGCACGGTTCCGTCCCTTTCAACTTGGATGGAGAGGGTTTTTTTCCGTCTGTGGCTGCGTATCAACGTGTAGGACACTTTAAAATCCCCCTGAACCCCCTTCCCTGCCCCCCTCCCGCAGGGGGGAAAGTGGAGGAAGCGAGATGCATGACGGTTTATGATTCTGTATTATTTTTGTTCATTCATGACATCGTCATAATCCTCGATAACGATGCCCCGTCTTACCATGATCTGGTAGATCAACTCGGAACGGTACGCCACATAATTGCTGCCGCCCACGGGGTTATAGCGCCTCGGATTGGGCAGGACGGCGGCCAGCTTGGCCGCCTCCAAGGCCGACAGGTCCGACGCCGGTTTATCATAATAACGATGTGACGCCGCCTCGATGCCGAACAGGCCGTCTCCCCATTCGGCGAGATTGAGGTAGAGTTCGATGATTCTCTTTTTCGAGAGATTCTGCTCAAGCCGCCAGGTCAAAACGGCCTCCATGAGTTTCCGGATGGGATTCTTCGAAGGCGTTAGAAACAGGTTTTTGGCCAACTGCTGGCTGATGGTGCTGCCGCCTGCCTTGAATTTCTTTTGTTTCAGATCCTTTTCCAGGGCCTTTTGCATGGCATCGAAATCAAATCCCTCATGGGACCAGAACTTGTCATCCTCGGCAATAATCACCGCTTTGATCACATAGGGCGAAATCTGCGAGAGGGGAACCCATTGCTGCACGATTTTTTTCTTCTTGCCCTGTCGCAGCCATTCACTTTCACGATATTCCATGAAAGCCGATTTTTTTGGGTTGACTTTCCGCAATTTCGAAACGTCCGGATAAACAAAATAGAATGCGATGCTCAACACAACGGCCGACAGGACGAACAGAATCAGCGCGATTGTCCACTTTTTGACCATGATTCGGCGTGACGCCTTTCTCTATCTATTTAATAATAATAAATTATATCCTTTTTTTAGCCCGATCTTGCGCTTTTTTTCTTGACACAAGCCATGCACCGTGGCACTTTCCCCTGACTGAGAAGCCTTTTGCACCATTTTTTTTAATTCTGCAAAACAATTCTCAGAGGGTGCGGCTTGCTGTTTTTTGTAAGATCGACGCCTTTTGAAGTGTGCAGTTTGTCATCCAGTGTCAAAATCTGTGCACCGCCCCAGGAGTGGGTCACCCCCGACTTAGACTAAAGGAGGTACTTCATGATGAGACGGCGGATTTTCATGTGGATGGGACTTGTCGTCCTGTTCTTTGCCCTCGGCGCCGGCCATGAAGTGTTTGCAGCCGACCCGTATAAGGTCAAGCAGGGCGATAATCTCGCCAAGATTTCAAAAAAGTTCGGCGTCAGCGTCGGGGCCCTGAAAGAAACCAATAATCTGCACAGCGACGCTTTAAAGCCCCGCCAGGTTCTGCTCATCCCCAAATCCACAAAAACAAAATTCGCAAAATCAAAGAAGTCAACTCCCGCTGTCACTCACGTTGTCACAGCATCCTATGTCGTGAAAAAAGGGGACAGTCTCTATGTGATCGCCAGAAAGACCGGCGTTTCCATAAGTGATCTCAGGGAGATGAATTATATTCGTGGCAGCAGGCTGCGACCCGGGCAGCGTCTAATTCTGGCAAAGTTGGAATCCCGGGCAGATGTCGCGGAGGCGCCCGCGGATAACGTTGAACCGGCGGACCTCAGCGCCCTGCCCGAAGGCGATGAGCTGGAAGAAGAGGACGCCGGATCGGTCAGCGCCGACGAGTGGGCAAACGCGGATCGGGAAAAGGAAGAAAGCGCCGAGATTTTGGGAAAATGGGAAAGTCCGGATGAACGACAGTTGTTCGCCCGGGTGGCCATGGGGTTTCTGGGCGCTCCTTACCGGTTCGGCGGATCATCCGTGCGGGGTCTCGACTGTTCCGCCTTTGTCAAAAAGATCTATGCGTTTTTCAACGTCAGCCTGCCCCGGACGGCCCGTGAACAGGCCCGCGTCGGAAAACGCATCTCCAGAAGCGAGATGGAAGTCGGCGATCTTGTTTTCTTCAACACCCGGCGCCGGGCTTTCGGGCACGTCGGCATTTATATCGGGAACAACGAATTTGTTCACGCTTCGGCGGGGCGCTCCAGAGCCGTGAAAGTGGATACGCTGGACAAACCTTACTACAATAAGCGTTTCGTGAAGGCCGTGCGCCTGAAAGTTCTGGATGATGATGCTTAGCAGGTCAAAATAGAATTCTTCAGATTCATCAAAGGGGCGGTTATCCGCCCTTTTTTATTTCCGTCAAAAAAATATCCGAATTCGACGTCTGCGTAAAAAGCTCCGCAGGCAAGGCGCATGGGGAGGGGGCTTGACGGAGTCGTGTCCCCATCCGAAGGCGTACTCTTACGTACGCCGCAACGACAAAGGATGGCGCGACGCAACATCCGGATTTTTTACGCAGACGTCACTTTTTGATTGATTTATTTGCCCACACTTTATATTGTGCCCCCGGCGTTTGCCGTTTATGAAATTTGAAAGGAGGCCACTATGAGAAAAACCCTGTCCCTTTTCGTTGTCATGGTCTTCGTGTTTGCCATGGGAGGCTGCGTATCCAGCAGCAAATTTGAGAAAAAAACCGCGGAAGCGGATGCGCTCAGCAAAGACATGAAGACGCTTCAGCAGCAATACCGCCATTTGACAGAGGAAAATAATGCCCTGAAGGATCAGCATAAAAAATTGACTGGTGAATTCGCACAGGTGTCTGTTCAGAGGGATAAAGTCACCGCCGACCGGGATGAACTGGACAGGGTTCTGAAGGCCAAATCCGACAGCCTTTCAAAAATGATCAGCGATCTCAGAGAAAAGAATGGTGAGCTGGAGGCGGAAAACGCCTCGCTGAAGGAAAGTCTTGCCGGCTTGAAAAAATCCAAGGAGGAAGAAGTCAAAACCGTCAGCAAGACATACGAAAGTCTGATGCAAGAGATGAAGGGTGAAATCGCGCATGGTCAGATAACCATTACGGAGCTGAAAGGAAAGCTCACGCTCGATGTGGTTGACAAGATCCTCTTTGCCTCCGGGGAAGCGGAAGTGAAACCGGAAGGTCTGGCCGTACTGCAGCGGGTAATCGAAGTTGTCAAAGACGTCAAAGACAAAGCGATCCGTATCGAGGGACACACGGACAATGTGAAAATCGGCGGCGGCCTCGCCAGAAAATATCCGACAAACTGGGAACTTTCAGCGGCCAGAGCCTTGAATGTCGCCCGTTATCTTCAAAAACAGGGCATCGACCCTGCCCTGCTGGCGGCGGTTGCCTATGGCGAATACAAGCCCGTCGCCGATAACAGCACTCCCGAGGGCCGTGCGAAGAACCGGCGCATCGCCATCATCCTGCAGCCGAAGGATTGAAGACAGGATCGGCGTGCCTTGCCTGCGGATGCGGAATTTTTTACGAAGCCGTCCAATTTGGCCGATTTTTAGGCTTATTACGTGTTCATCAAGGATTGATACAGCTGACCAAGATCGCTTGATCATAAATTCAGGGGCACAAAGGTCTGTGCCCCTCTTTCTATCAGGGAGAACGCGGGTTTCTTGCGGAATGAAAGCACATGGGAAAGACGATCACCGAAAAGATTATCGACACGCATCTCACTTCCGGGCGTTGCCAACCCGGTACGGAAATCAGCATCCGGATTGATCAGACATTGACCCAGGATGCCACGGGAACCATGGCTTATCTGCAGTTTGAGGCCATGAATGTACCGCGGGTCAGAACCGAGTTGTCCGTAAGCTATGTCGATCATAATACGATTCAAATCGGCTTTGAGAATGCCGATGATCATCGCTATCTCCAGAGTATCGCCCAGAAGTACGGCATCTGCTTCTCCCGACCGGGAAACGGCATCTGTCACCAGGTCCATCTGGAACGCTTCGGAAAACCCGGCAAGACGCTGATTGGCGCCGACAGCCATACGCCTACCGGCGGCGCTTTGGCGATGGTTGCCATCGGCGCCGGGGGACTGGACGTGGCTCTGTCCATGGCCGGCGAGCCCTTCTATCTGACCTGCCCGCGCATTATCCGCATCAATCTGACCGGCCGGCTTGCCCCCTGGGTTTCCGCAAAGGACATCATCCTGAAAGTCCTCGAGATCTTTACATCCAGAGGAAACGTGGGATGCGTTTTCGAATATGGCGGGGAAGGCACTGCCGCCCTGACGGTTCCCGAGCGGGCGACGATCGCGAATATGGGCGCAGAGTGCGGCGTCACCACGTCCGTTTTTCCGAGCGATGACATGACGAGGCGGTTCCTGCAGGCCCAGCAGCGCGAGGCGGACTGGCGCCCGCTGACGGCAGATCCGGACGCCGAGTACGACCGGACGGTGGAGATCAACCTCTCCGAACTGGAGCCGCTGGCGGCAAGACCGCACAGTCCGGATCATATCAGTCTTGTCCGTGATGTGGGCGCCATTGAGGTCAACCAGGTCTGCATCGGCAGTTGCACCAATTCATCGTACAGGGATCTGGCCACCGTGGCAAGCATTCTGAAGGGCAAGGCGGCGGCGCCCGGCGTCAGTTTCATGATCGCGCCGGGATCCCGGCAGGTTCTTGAAAATCTGGCCCGGGACGGGTATCTTGCAGGACTGATTTCGGCCGGCGCAAGGCTCATGGAGAATGCCTGCGGCTTCTGCATCGGCAACTCCCAGAGCCCCTCCTCGGGGGCTGTTTCCCTGCGGACTTCCAACCGGAACTTCCCGGGCAGATCGGGCACAAAAGACGCGAATGTCTATCTGGTCAGTCCCGAAACCGCAGCGGCCGCCGTCGTGACCGGACGATTCACAGATCCCAGGGATCTGAACATGGAATACCCCGATATTGTCATGCCGGAAATATTCCACATCGATGACAGCATGATCATCAAGCCGGAGCACACAAAGGATCAAGGCGCCGTCAAAATCATCAGGGGACCGAATATCGGCGCCCCCCCCAAAAACGGGCCTTTCCCGGATCGGATCAACGGCTTTGTCACCATCAAGGTGGGCGATAAGATCACCACCGATCATATTATCCCAGCCGGCGCCCGGATGAAGTACCGCTCCAATATCCCGAAATACGCCCGATACGTTTTTGAGCATCTGGATCACCGCTTTCATGAAAGGGCGAAAAAAATTCAGGATGAGGGCCTGCACAACATCATCGTTGCCGGATTCTCCTACGGACAGGGATCATCCCGGGAACATGCGGCCATCTGTCCCATGTATCTGGGGGTCAAAGCCGTCATCGCCAAATCCTTTGAACGGATCCATGCCGCCAACCTCATCAATTTCGGCATCTTGCCGCTGATTTTCCTGCATGAGAAGGATTACGATTTCATCGAGCCGGAAGACAACCTTGAGATGACGGATATCCGTAAGACGCTCAAGGCCAATGGCAAAATGGTCATCCAGAACCGCTCCAGGAGGAAATCCTTCCGGGTTGCCTATGAGTTGTCGGAAAGACAGAAAAATGTGCTGCTGGCCGGCGGCGCGTTGAATTTCAGGTAGCGGCAAAGAGCAACTAAAAAAGCGAAGCCATTTTTCAAATGTCTAAATACACGAATATAAACAGGATATCGGAATATGTCAGAAAAACGAAAAATCAAAGTGAAAACAACGCTGGTCGAGCTCGACGGCGATGAAATGACGCGCATCATGTGGCGGATGGTCAAGGACACGCTGATCTTCCCCTATCTGGATCTGGACATCGCCTACTACGACCTGCATGTCAAACACCGGGACAACACGGACGACCGGGTGACGATCGACGCCGCCGAGGCCATCATGCAATACGGCGTCGGCGTCAAATGCGCCACGATCACCCCCACCGAGGACCGGGTCCGCGAATACAGCCTGAAAAAAGCCTGGAAGAGCCCGAACGGGACGATCCGTTCGCTGCTGGACGGAACAGTCTTCCGAACGCCCATACTGACCAAAAATATTCAACCCACCGTTTCCACCTGGAAGAAACCCATCACCATCGGCCGTCACGCCTATGGCGACGTTTACAACAATGTGGAAATGCGCGTGGACGGCCCCGGCCTGGCGGAGATCCTTTTCACACCGGCCGACGGCGGTCGTCCGGTCCGGCGGACCATCAAGGAATTCGACGGACCGGGCATCGTCCAGGGCATTCACAACACCGACGCCTCCATCGAAAGCTTTGCCAGGGCCTGCTTTACCTATGCTTTGGATCAAAAAACCGATCTCTGGTTCAGCACCAAGGATACGATTTCCAAGACATACGACGCGCATTTTCGCGCGATTTTTGACCGCGAGCATGAAAGCTGGAAGGACAAATTCAGGCAGGCCGGGATCGAGTACTTCTTTACGCTCATCGACGATGCCGTCGCACGGATAATGAAGTCCGAAGGCGGGATGCTGTGGGCTCTGAAGAATTATGACGGAGACGTCCTGTCCGATATGATCGCCTCCGCCAACGGCAGCCTGGCCATGATGACATCCGTTCTCGTTTCCCCGCAGGGCGTCTTCGAGTATGAAGCCGCCCACGGCACGGTCCAGAAACACTATTACAAACACCTGAAAGGCGAAGAAACTTCCACCAATTCCATGGCCCTGATCTTTGCCTGGTCCGGCGCCCTGCGCAAGCGCGGCGAACTGGACGGGACGCCGGATGTGGTCGTCTTCGCGAACCGCATCGAGGCAGCCGCCCTGGAAACCGTGGAAGCCGGCGTCATGACCGGGGATCTCCTGCTCGTAGCCGACCGGAACCCGCAGAACCGGAAAGTGAGCACCGGCGACTTTATCAACGCCGTCGCCGAAAATCTGCAGAGAAAACTCTATGCCTGAACACAGCCTGCCCAACCTCAGGGACATGACTCTGGAGGAAATCGAAGGATTTATCGCCGCCCGCGGCAAGGAAAAATACCGGGCCCGCCAGATCATGAAATGGCTTTATTGGCAAGGGGCGGCCTCTTTCGATGAGATGACCGACCTGGCGAAGGACTTCCGGATCGCTCTGGCCGGTCTGGCCAGGATCGGCCAGCCGGATGTTGAAGCGATCCAGACCTCGTTCGATACAACAAAAAAAATACTTTTCCGCCTGGAGGACGGCCTTTCTATCGAAAGCGTCCTGATTCCGGGCAAAAACCACTGGACGATCTGCGTCTCCACGCAGGCAGGCTGCCGCATGGGATGCCGCTTCTGCCTGACCGGCCAGGGCGGCCTCAAGCGAAGCCTCCGGCCTTCGGAAATCACGAGTCAGATCACGGTCCTGCAGCGCGCCCTGCCCGAAGGCCCCCAGATCCGGAATATTGTTCTGATGGGCATGGGAGAGCCCCTGGACAATTATGACGCCGTCCTGAAGGCCATCCGCATTATTACTTCCGATTACGGCCTGGGTTTTTCCAATCGGAAGGTGACCCTGTCCACCTGCGGCCTCGCGCCGATGATAGAAAAACTGGGTGCGGACATCTGTATCAACCTCGCGATTTCCCTGAACGCCGCGGAAAATGAAAAAAGAAGCGAGCTGATGCCCGTCAACCGGAAATATCCCCTGAAAGAACTGCTCCACGCCTGCCGCAATTATCCCATGCCGGGGAGGCGCATGCTCACTTTCGAATATATCCTCATGGCCGGCGTGAACGATTCCGCCCGGGACGCGGAAAAGCTCGTCGATCTGCTGAAGGACCTTCACTGCAAGCTCAATCTCATCGCGTTCAATGAATATCCCGGCTCTGCCTACAAAACGCCATCGCAGGAATCGGTCTCGGCCTTCCAGCAGATCCTTCTGAAAAACCATTACACGGCCATTCTGCGCGCCAGCAAGGGCCGGGACATCTTCGCCGCCTGCGGCCAGCTGAACGGCGAAGAGTCTCACGTCAGTTCGACTGCTCCTGCAACGCCCCCCTCCAGCGCGTTTGATACAGAAAATCGACGAGGTTGAAGAGCCCCTCGTAACAGGTGAAACACCCCAAAATCGGATTGCTCAACCGGAAGATTGGCCAATCCGATACGCACCTTCCATTGTCACCGATACCGCACCCCATATTTTGTGGCCAGAATCCTCTGGTTGCAAATATTGCATTGACACACAGGGCTGTTCTATCTATACTCATGCTGCTAAAAAACCATGCCCTGCATTGGGAAAGATGAATTATTTACTTTTATTTTCGAATATATAGCAGAATATAAGCATCGGTTAAAAAACACGGGGGAGACAGGATGATGGATTGGCGACCGGTCACAGACTGGCTGTTGCAGAATGGAACCAGGATTTTCATCATTTCGGTGGTCGGAGTTGCACTGTGGTTTGCGCTCAACCGGTTTCTTCCCCCGTTGATCCGGCGCGCCGTCAGGCGAAATATCGAGGAGGAAACCGAAAAAGAGGAAATACAGCGGGAGGATACCCTTATCGCCGTATTCAGTGGTATCGGGGAGGTTTCAATTGTCCTGATCGTGCTTTTCTCGATCCTGTCGGTGCTGAACATTCCGATCGCACCCGTGCTGGCCGGTTTCGGCATCGTAGGCGTTGCCGTCGGTTTCGGCGCCCAGTATCTGATCCGGGACCTGATTTCAGGCGTATTTATCATCATGGAGAACCAGTATCGGGTCGGCGATGTGGCGAGAGTTGCCGACATCAGCGGGCTGGTCGAAAAAATTACGTTGAGAAAAACCGTTCTGCGCGACCTGGACGGCATCGTCCACCACATCCCCAATGGCGAAATCAAAGTCGCCAGTAATTTCACGAGAAACTACTCCCGGGTCAACATGAACATCTCTGTATCTTACGGCACGAACCTGGACCACGCCATCCGGGTCGTCAACCGGGTCGGCGAGGAACTGGCCCGGGAGGAATATTGGCGCGACATCATTATCTCCGCACCGAAGGTGTTGCGGGTGGACAATTTGGGCGACTCCGGCATCGACCTCAAGATTCTGGGCGACGTCAAGCCGATCAAGCAATGGGAGGTCATGGGCGAGCTGCGTCTGCGCCTGAAAAATACCTTTGACGCTGAAGGCATCGAAATTCCCTGGCCGCATATGAAAGTCTTTTTTGGCGACCCGCAAATCGTGGCAGGCTTGGCCTGTCCGTCCTGCGCTCACGTCAATCCGCCGGGCAGTAAATTCTGCGCCGGCTGCGGCATCAGCCAGGCAACGCAATGACTTTCCTTGTGGTGGTTTGTGGTGGTTCCGCCGATTTGAGCAGGTGAGCAGGACATGACATAAGACGCCCGGAAAGCTGGGGAAAGCGGCGCTTTCTGCATCCGGGGCGTCTTCAGATACAGGCTATTTCCCTTCTCGGAACGCTTTCGCATCCTTCGCGGCCTTGGCCCTGGCCTTCTTTTCTTCTTTCTCTTTTTTTATCTTTTCCTCAGCTTCCTGTCTGATGAACCGTTTTTTCGATTCTTCGAGGAAGTAACGGACCTTGTAATCCAGGCCGATACCGGGGTACTCCCTGGCAATCGTTTCGAAACGTCCCAATGCCGCTTTGTACTTGCCCTGAGTGAAGTAAAATTTGCCGACATAAAACTCCTTTTCGGCCAGCCTTTTGCGGCATTCCAGGATGTGCCTCTCCGCCAGGACGGAAAACTTGCTCTCGGTAAAACGTGCAGTCAGCCTTTCAAACTCTTTTAAGGCCTTGATCGCTTCCGTCTGATCCTGGTCGATGGCGCCTATCTGGTTGTAATGACACATTCCCAACTGGTACATGGCGTAGGGAAGATTTTCATTGGTGGGTCTCAGGCTGATAAAGTCTCTATAGACCATCTCCGCTTCAATATAATTCTCATCGCTGAAGTAGGAATCGGCAATGCCGATCTCGGCACTGACGACCAGATTGTGCAGCGGGTATTGCTCCATTAAACGCTGAAAGGATTCGATGGCCTTTCTGTAGCGCCCTTCCTGATACAGCTCCGCGCCCCGCTTATAGAGGCTCTCCGGCGTCGCCCTGGCCATGTCGGCCGGCCGCCACCACTCTCTCATGTCCTTCCACCAGCCGCACCCGGACATACCCAAAACAAGCAGAAAAATGACAGGAAGACTTATTTTTATGGTCAAGCGCCGTTTCACAGGATTAAAGTCCCCTTTCGATGAACGTCTCAAGACGCTCCCTGGGGACAAGACCAATCAGTGTATCCAGAACTTTGCCGTCTTTGAACATCAGCAGCATGGGGATGCTCCGGACGCCATAAGCGGCGGCTGTTTTCGGGTTGTCGTCCACATTCATTTTGGCGATTTTGACCTGATCCTTATAGGTCTGGGACAGCTCTTCCAGCATCGGCCCGATAGCACGGCAGGGACCGCACCAGGGCGCCCAGAAATCAACGAGCGCGGGCTTATCCGATTTTATAATTTCCTGTTCGAAGTCACCATCACTGACGTGAACAAGGGCGCCTTCTGTCCCCATTTTCAGACCCTCCTTAGATCATCAAGAGATTTTTTCTCGCGGCGCTTGATTGGCCGGCTTTCAAATAGATCGGTGACGGACTATGCCACATCCGCTCCGGGAATGTCAAATTAAAACGATCCGCTTTTGACAGATGAACGGCGATCTGTTATAAGCGAGCAAAAAATCAGGGAAGATTCATGGTGAACGGATGGGAAGAATAGGCATCATCATAGGTACGCTGACACTGCAGAAAAAGGGGATTTTGGGGGAATTCAGCGAAGAGATCGTGGAAAATGAATTCGGAACTGCGCTGGTTATGCACTCGCCGGAGCTTTTGCTGATTCCGAGGCACGGCAATGATCCCCATCTGCATATCTTGCCGCACCGGGTCAATCATGCGGCCAATCTGGCGGCCTTGAAAGCATTGGGCGTCGATGAAGTCATCGGGATCAATTCCACCGGCTCCCTGAAGGAAGCATTGAAACCGGGAGCCATCGTGATTCCCGACGACTTCATATTGCTTCACGGGGGGCCGACTGTCTTCGATACAAAACCCGTGCATATTACCCCGGTCATTCATGAGGGGGTGCGGCAGAGAGCCATTGAAGCAGCCCGCCGTTCGGACATCGATGTCGTGGATGGCGGCGTTTACTGGCAGACACAGGGGCCGCGCCTGGAAACCCAGGCCGAAATCAGGTTCATGTCCCGGTTTGCAGATGTGGTGGGGATGACCATGGCCGGCGAAGCGGTCATCGCTCAGGAGCTGGAGATTCCCTATGCATCCATCTGCTCCGTTGACAATTTCGCGCACGGCATCGGCAAAGAGAAACTGACCATGGAAATCGTCCTCCGGCACGCCCGCAAAAATACAGAGCGAATCGCCAGGATCATTTTAAAATACTTGGAAGGGAGAACAACATGAAATTTTCAAAAAAAGGGGATAAAGGGGAAACCAGTCTGCTCGGCGGTCAACGTGTCCCAAAATTCGATCCGAGACCGGATACATACGGCACTCTGGACGAAGCCAGCTCCGCCCTGGGCGTCGCCCGGGCCGCCACAGGGAATCAACGCATCAAAGAGATCCTGCTTGGCGTCCAGAAAGACCTGCTGACCCTCGGTGCAGTGCTGTCAACCCTGCCGGAAGATCTTGACAAGCTGAAAATCGGGATCGGCGAATCCGACGTATCCCGCATCGAAACACTGATTGACAACCTTCAGAAAAACGTGACACTGAAAAATGAGTTCGTCTATCCGGGGCAAACAATGGTCTCGGCCCAGATCGATGTCGGCCGGACGATCATCCGTCGGGCGGAGCGGAAGGCCGCCAAACTCAAGGCGGACGGACTGCTGGACAACGAATACGTCCATCAATACCTGAACCGCCTGGCGGACATGCTTTTTACACTGGCCCGATACGAAGAACAAAATGGGTAAACACGATACGGGCAAGGCAAAACGGCCATGCCCCGGGGCATGCCAGTCTTCAAGCCTGATGAAAGATCTTCATGTCGGCCCGATCCGTCTTTTCACCGGGGCGGCGACGCATTCATATTACCCATAACCCGCGCAGCTTACGGAAAACCGTCTGTCCGGACGCTTGTAAGGAACCGAAAGCCCCTTACCCCCGACATCCATGGCCCGACGATCCCTCGAACACGGAACCAATTGGTTTCACGCATAAAGGGAGGTATGGTGCTGTGCGGGACAGCCATGGGAGAAACAGATTATCCCTTCCTGATATGTGGGATGATGAATGCCGCAGGCTGATCAGGTCGACAGCATATATTCTCATATTGTCGGGATCGGCAACATAGCCGATAAGATCATCGATAAAAAACCAAATCCCCGGAGGTTGGGAAAACATGGCCAGGCGCCGCAAATCAAAGAGAAAGCTCGTGGTTATAGGCTTGCTCGTTGGACTGCTTCTGGCCGGGGGGTCGGCGTATACGGTCTTTCTCGATTCCATTGTGCGTAACCGCTTTGAGGGAAAGCGTTTTGCGCTACCGGGTTGGGTATATGCCCGGCCGCTGGAGCTTTATCCGGGTCTGAAGCTGACTGTTGCCGACCTGACAGCGGAGTTGTCCCTGCTTCGTTACCGCTGGGCGCCTGATCCCAGGAAGCCCGGCTGCTACCACGTCGTGAACCAGACGGTGGAACTGGTGTCGCGTCCTTTTGTTTTTGGTGACGGCTCACAGAAATCTCTTTCGCTCCAAGTCAGGTTCGACGGAGGGCGGGTAACCCGTCTCATGTCCCGTGAGGGGCGCGGTCCTTTGGATCTGGTGCGCCTCGATCCCGCTCTGATAGGGGGGATCTATCCGAGGAAGAATGAAGACCGAGTTCTGGTGCGGCTGGACGAGGCGCCCCAGCACCTGATAAATGCCCTGATTGCGATGGAGGACCGTCGTTTCTACTCCCATAACGGGATTGATCCGCGCGGGATCGCACGGGCCATTTTTGCCACGGCCACCGGCGACGGAGTTCAGGGGGGGAGCACCCTGACCCAGCAACTGGTCAAGAACTTTTTTCTGACCCCCGAACGCACCATCCGGCGAAAGCTCACCGAAATGGTGATGGCAGTCCTGCTTGAGATTCATTACAGCAAACCGGAAATCCTCGAAACCTACCTCAACGAGGTCTATCTGGGACATGACGGCAATCGGGCCATCCACGGATTCGGTCTGGCCGCTTCGTTTTTCTTCGATAAACCCCTGAACCATCTCACCCTTTCCGAAGTGGCGCTGCTGGTGGGAATGCTCAAGGGACCGTCCTATTACAGCCCGCGCAGCCATCCGCAGCGCGCCCTGGAACGCAGGAATCTGGTTCTGGCAGCCATGACCGGGGAGGGCTTCATCAACAAACAGCAGTTATTAGCCGCCAGACAGGCGCCTCTTGGGACCATTCACCATCCACCGCGCGGGACCTCCCCCTATCCGGCCTTTCTGAGCCTGGTCCATCGCCAGTTGCGGCGTAACTATCGGGATGAGGATCTGCGTTCGGAAGGGCTGAGGATTTTCACCACCCTTGATCCCCGGCTGCAATACAGGGCGGAGGGCGTCTTAAGCAAACGCCTGAAGCAGTTGGAAAGGGATCGTCGTATGGCGCCTAAGACGCTGCAGGGCGCGCTGATTGTCACCAGTACTCAGAATGCCGAAGTGCAAGCCGTGGTTGGGGGGCGAGATCCACGTTTTCAGGGGTTCAACCGGGCTCTCGATGCCCGCCGTCCTATCGGTTCCCTGATCAAACCGGTGGTATATCTTGCAGCCCTGCAGCAGCCGCAACGATACACCCTGGCGACGCTCCTGGATGACAGTCCACTGGTGTACCGACAAGCCGGCGCCGACGATTGGGCGCCCAAAAACTATGATCGAAAATTTCACGGATCTGTGTCGCTGCGATCCGCGCTGGTAAATTCCTACAACGTTTCAACCGTTCGGCTCGGGCTGGATCTCGGCATATCGAAGGTGATGTCCCTCCTGCGGCAACTGGGGATTGAACGCGACCTTCCGGATTATGCCTCGAATCTGCTCGGATCGACCCATCTCTCTCCCTTGGAGGTGACGCAACTATATCAGACCATTGCCGGCGGCGGTTTCCGCACCCCACTGCGGGCCATCCGGGAGGTGTTAACCGCTGATGGAAAGCTGCTGCAGCGCTATCCACTGAACGTGGAGCAGGTCGTTGATCCGGAGCCTCTCTATCTGTTGAGTGTGGCCCTTCAGGAGGTGGTGCGGGAGGGAACAGCGCGCAGGCTCAAGGACATTTTATCCCCGGATCTCGATATTGCCGGTAAAACCGGCTCTACAGACGACTTGCGGGACAGCTGGTTTGCCGGTTTTTGCGGTAACCGTCTCGCGGTGGTGTGGGTCGGCCGCGATGACAACCAGCCGACCGGTCTGACCGGCGCCAGCGGGGCCATGAAGCTGTGGGGAGAGATGATGGCCGTCACGGAACCCGAGCCCCTGATCCTGGCAGTGCCGGATCATATCGAAAGGGCCTGGGTCGACCCGCTCTCGGGACTGCGCAGCAGCGCGGAATGCCGGAATGCCGTCCTGCTCCCCTTTATTGCGGGCTCGGCGCCGACGAAGCCGGCCATCTGCGAACCGCTATCCGCGGGTCGTTCAATCAAGGGATGGTTCGAAAGGATATTCCGGCGATGAAAGCCAAAGCAATCTATCTGGCATTACTTTTTTCCGCCCTGTTGCTTTCGCTTGGCTGTGCGAGAATCCAGGCGCCGGAGCCGGCCCACCAAGCCGCCGTATTGGTCCTGCTGGACAAGGCCCATACCCAGTCGTCCTCAGGTCAACTGGATGACGCCGGCTCCTCACTGGAGCGTGCCTTGCGCATCGAACCGCGTAATCCTATGTTGTGGCAGGAGCTGACCCGCGTCCGGCTAGGCCAGGGCCACTATCGGCAGGCGGAAAATCTGGCCGCAAAATCAAACTCTTTGGCCGGTGAGGACCGTAGCCTGCGGGCTGAGAACTGGCGTCTCATCGGCCACGCCCGCACCAAGCGCGGTGACCTGAAAGGCGCCCAGGCAGCCTTCGAGAATGCCGAGCGGCAATGAAAAGAATATCCCGCCTCATTTCAGCGACAGACCGCCAGACTCAAGGTGGACGGACTGCCGGATAACGAGTGTGTGCATCAGCACTTGAACTGCCCGGAGGATATGTTTCTTTCGCCGGCAAGACATGAAGAGCAGAACGGGTGACCCTCCTGTAATGGCAAAGTAAAGCGGTCATAGACAAGGCGTGCGAAGCTTGAGGAGTGAGGCGTATATGGAAATACGCCACAACGACGAAAGATGAAGCGCAACGCAGTATATGGGCGTTTTACAAAGCCGTCAGAAAGCGCCCAGTTGGCATGGCTTGATCTTGATCTTCAACGCCTCGCAAGCGGAGGAGACTGCCATCCTGGCAATACCCGCCCGGTCGGCGATACCCCATGCAGCAAGACATGGCAGGCGCCCATCGGCCAGGTTGCCGCGAATGGCTTTTTCCAGCTCCGCAGAAACCTCTGCGGCGGGCTCGACGATCACTTTCTTCTGGCCATAGCCGAAAAGACCCAACTGGCACCGCTTGAGACGGATTTCCAGAAGATCAATCGTCACACCGACTTCGAGCATGTCCACGCGAAAATTTTCTGCGATAGCGCTCGCATCGGCGCAATTTATTTCTCCGTTCGCGGCTCTCTTCCGGACGGCTTCAGCAATCTTTTTATTTAACATCCTGCCTTCAGGATGCTTTGCGGCATAACGGTCCGCATCGGCGTGCGTCATGGTTTCTCCTTTTCTGATCAGTCTGTGATCGGCTGAAAAATGTTTAATCCGGAACGATCTCGTAAAAAGCTCCGCAGGCAAGGCGCATGGGGACATGACAGAGTCGTGTCCCCATCCAAGTGAGGCGTACTTTGGTGTACGCCGCAACGACGAAGGATGTAGCGCAACGCAGCATCCGGACTTTTTACGAGGTCGTCAGTATTTCATGTAATGGAACGGCTCCACCGCCGAGAGGGCATCTGCATCGAGGGTCTTGAAGCCATTCTTTTCAATCAGTTTCATGGCTTTTTCAATCTGGTCCACGTCGAGAACGAAAACCGCCTTTTCACGGCTCTCCAGAACGAATCCATAGGCATTGTTGATATTGATGCTCTCTTTGAACAGCAATTGCGTCAGCCGGTCGAGCCCGCCCGGCTTGTCGTCGATCAGGATCGCCAGGACGTCGCGCAGACGAACCATCATCCCGGCTTTGGTCAAGGCGGCCTGGGCCCGCCCGGGATCGTCAACGATCAGGCTGATCACCCCGAACGTATCCGACGTGGATATGACGGTGGCCCGGATACTGATCTTCTCTTTTGCCAGGATCGCCGTCACGGCGGCCAGTTTCCCCGGTTTGTTCTCTGCAAAAATCGATAGCTGTTGCGCAATCATGCCTGCCTCCCCTTCCCTGCTCAATCCTTCCTGTTATCCAGGACTCGCTTCGCCTTCCCCTCGCTTACGGGCAGGCTGTCCGGTTCAACGAGATCCACCTTGGGCGTAATGAGGATGTCGCTCTTGAGTTCCTCCACAATGCGGCGCCGCAGGGCTTCCAACTGCCGCAGATCGCCCATGAAGTATTCCCGCTGGACCTCGACCTTGACCGTCATCAGATCGGTGAAGTCCACCCGCTCCAGAACGATCAGAAAATTGTTGCCCACGCCGGGAATGCCCATGAGCTTCCGTTCAATCTGAATCGGGAAGATGTTGACCCCCTTGATAATCATCATGTCGTCCGTCCGGCCCTTGATCCGCTCGATGCGCCGGTGCGTCCGGCCGCATTCGCAGGGGCCTGGAATGATGCGGGTCAGGTCTTTTGTACGGTATCTGAGGATGGGCATGCCGTCTCTCACGAGCGTCGTCAGCACAAGTTCACCCTCCTCACCGTCGGGAACGGGCTTCAAGGTCTGAGGATCGATCATCTCGACCAGGAAATGATCTTCCCAGATGTGCAGCCCGTTTTGAGCCGGGCATTCAAAGGCCACGCCGGGTCCGCACATCTCCGAGAGGCCATACGAATTGAAGGACTTGAACCCGTAAAAATCCTCGAGCTTCTTGCGCATCTTTTCCGAATGCGGCTCGGCCCCGATAAAGGCCCGCTTGAGCTTTGTATCCCGCCGGGGGTCAACGGCCAGTTCCTCAAAAACGTGCGTCAGATGCAGGGCGTAACTGGGAATGATATGGATGGTGGTCGTTTCGAAGTCCCGCATCAACTGAATCTGCCGTTTGCTGTTGCCGGCGCCGGCGGGGATCGTCAACGCCCCGATTCTCTCCGCCCCGTAATGAAAGCCCAGGCCGCCGGTAAACAGACCGTAGGTCATCATATTCTGGAAGACATCGCTCTTGCGCATGCCCGTCATGTACATGGAACGGGCAACGATGCTCGCCCATTGATCGATGTCGTTGGCCGTATGAAAAACGATGGTCGTCTGCCCCGTCGTTCCCGAAGAAGAATGCATCCGAACCAGGTCGTCCCTGGATGCGGCCAGAAATCCATAGGGCCAGTGGTCCCGCAGATCCTCCTTGGTGGTCATCGGCAGTTTTTCAAGGTCTTCGACGGTTTTCACCGCATCCGGGTCCATGCCGACTTCTTTGAAAATCCGATCGTAATGAAGCGATTTTCTGGCCTGCTGCAGGGTTGTTTTGAGCCGTTTATGCTGCAGGGCCTCCAGCGCGGGCCGGTCGATGGTTTCGATCTCCTTGTCCCAGTACATGAAGCTGTCTCCTCGTCTCGATCAATGCAACTCGTTCTTTTTGATTACAACGCTCCCGGAATTATTTCAATATAAAAACAGGCCTGGGGTCGCTCGGAGCAACCGCCGGCCGGATTGATGAAGATTTCGTGCCGGGCGGCGCTTTCCTGCCATGCACCCCGCTTCGCGCTGTCGGCCTCGATAAATGAGGTTCATCCGGTTCATGCGTACTTTTGAGTTGATAATCTGTTGAATTGAGCCTTGGCAGAGTTACATCTACTTATCCGCACCCTTGATATTATTGAAAGGTCATTCATTTTT
>JAUSOK010000163.1 GCA_030656035.1 Syntrophales bacterium | reverse complement strand
AACTTACGACCCCTGATTGCTCAGACGCCGCTCCCTTGAACTACCGGGGTGCACGGATAACTCCCCGGACGGGACTTTAACCCGTTAGATAATGCAGTTGTTACTGCATACGGACGATTACATCGAAGCATAACGCATCGTGAAAAAGAGGCGTGCCGGCGAAGTTTGTCTGAAATACGCTCGAAAAGGCCATCGCAACGGGATAAAAGATCAACAAGAAGAGCGATGGTCAACATAATCCGGAAAATGATGCCGCGCCGCACATTATTCCCGCAACGTTCGGCACATCATCTCCCATTTTACCGCAAATTTCCCTTTGACATACGAGGTCCCCTTGTCTTATACTCCAGCTGCTAAAAAGGAAATTCTTATCAATAATTTCATTAAAGAAAATTCCAATGTTTAAATTAATCCCCATCTTATGCCTGTTTATATTTTCACTTTCCGCCCAGGCCCAGGAAAGCAAGACTATCAAAGAATTGAACCAGAGCTTGCGGGAAGGCCAGAACATTTACTGGTCGGACAAAGAGAAAAAAGAGTCGGCCAGTGAGGCTAAGGAGAAAAATTACGACCAGACAAAAAAGCAGCTCGGCCAAATTAGTACTGCTGAAAAAGCCGAGCTTACAGCCATCCTTTCCAGAGGCAAACAGGCATTGTCCTCTCAGGAAAGGGACGACCTCGGCAGCCTTAACAATAAAGTGGATATTTACGGATACGGCAGCCTGTCGACCAAAGAAAACCAGTACATCAATTTTCTAAATCAAAAAGTATTAAACAATCTAAGTCCCCAGGATTATAACAGGCTCCAACAGATCAAAGCCAAAATCGGTCAATAAGCAGGAGGGAATCAATGAAAAAAATTATTTATGCGGTTCTTTTTTTGATGGTATCAGTCGCCATTGCTCAGGCAGACAACTTAGTCCTTTACGAAGCCAACAAAGAACCTGTTTTAAAAGCCTTTGCCATTATGGGCCCCCAACCCAAACTGACCTATAAAGAAACAGAGCATGCCTGGGGGGTTATCAAACCGGCAGAAAAACAGCTGCCCCCGATTGACAAATGGGCGTTGCGGGATCTGCGAGTTATTTACAGAAAATCCGGATCATTGGCGAAAATGCCTCCGGAAAAAGGAGCACGATATCAGGAACTGGTAAAGATGTGCATCCAGAAACTGCCTGAAGATGAATTGAAGCGCTTCATCGAAATCGGGAAGAAACTGCTGGCAGAATAAAAGCATTTTAATGCTGAAGATCAGGCAATAGATTTCTTTTTTTCTCTTACGCTATCTTATTGTAAAATCGTCATCGCTTCATCTTTTGTGCCCCGGATAAATCTTTTATCCCTGTCCCATTGCAATTCAATGAGTTCATGCCTGTCATCAAGCCAGTAGGTGGCATTCGCCCTGCCGGTTTCGGAAAACATATGCAGGTTGTTTTTATCCGAATCCTTGCCCATATAACGAATCTGAATATTTTTTTTCAAATGAAGCTCTAATGTTTCAATAAGGTTAATTTGAACGGAAAAATCTTTTTCATATGGGAATGTCTCAACCAATGTAAATAGACCAAAGTCTGTGGCAGTTTCCAGCGGGATCCTGACATCATAGGCGTTATGAGAAGCTTTTACCAGAATCCCTTCCCCGATATCCGTTCGATCCACAGGCCGAAACGTGATTTCTCTTTGAGGGTGGGTTATTGTTTTTTCAGGAGAATATTCGGTTATCTGAATGGTGATCCATTCCGGTGTAAAAAGACCGTCATCCCGGGACTGGGTATTCATTCTGAAGAGCCGGCGGTCTTTATCAAGTTCACCCACCAGCAGTTCATAGCTAAACTGTCTGATCATAGGATTCAAACTATCCGCCCGGCTGGTAATGTGAAGATATCCTGATGCGCTGCCGTTTAAATAAAATAAAAACCATTGCTCTTTCTTACTATTTTGTTTCTTCCCTGACCGTATTTGGGCATGCCCCATGACAAAAGAAATATTTGTGAGGCCATTGATGTCTATTTCTTGGGCCAACCCGGGATCGAGGGGGGTGAAGCTTGTAATGAGATTATGGTTATTTGTGATGGTAACCAGCGCCTTTGTTCCTTTTACGGGATAATAGTAAATTGTTCCGCCGACTCCGGGTTTCTGCCATTCATGATCCACGGAATAGCAGTTACCGGTGAACTCTTGCGGTATGTTTTTATCGAAGGGTTTTTCCAGAGTGAAGACAACCTTTTTATGGGTATATTTCTTTGTTTCCGACAGGACAATAACATCTTTCACCACGGCAATGGCCTTGATTGCAGATTTTCGCACCTGCTTCTCATAATGCGCCGGCGGCATGACCGCATGGGCAGCGGAGGTGATGCATAACACTGAAAGAAGCAGACAAAAAAATGATAATGTCAAAAGTTTTTTCCGGCTTAGGACAATGATACCATTTTCTCTTCGTGTGGTTAGTGAAAGCTTCATTTTTATCTTCCCCCTCCCCTTTGCCAGAATGACCGGAATACCGCCCCGGACCGGATCATTTAAAACAGCGTTTAAGGCCGGGGAGAAATCAAACATCATGCTATAATGTTCAATGAAAAACCAGTTCTGCGTGTAGCCCAACATTTTTCCTGTAAAGAAATGATTGATAAATTTTTATTTGTCAGTAATTGTTCGTACCGCCAGCGCATCAAATTCGTATGTTATATCTAAAGATGCGTCATACGCTGCTGTCCGATCTTCAACAAAATCATAACAGACGACCTTGCCGCCCTTTTGTTCACCGGACCAGGCATACCGCTTCAATCCTTTAATTTCATGACGGTAACCCAGACGGTAAAGCTCGATTTCCCGGCTGTTCCGGTAATCATAGACAGGGGCACCCGCTTCATTTTCAAAAAGGGTGGCGTATTCTTTGGCAGACGGCAGGCGCCAGTCGGAAAATCCGCCGGTCCGGTTTGCATTGAGAGCGTGAATCCATTCATTGACGGCCTTCCAGGAAGCAGGTTGAGCCCCCCCATAGAGATTCCGGTACGACCGGTACCCGTGCCGGTACCACATCAGCTTCGTTGATGGATCAGTCCATGACAGTTCTTCTTGCTTAGCCTGATCCGGACTTCCGGCCAGCAGAGTCATTGGGGACAGAACAAAAAAGACCGTCAAAAACACGATCAATATGGGAAAAGCTGTATTATTTTTGTACCTTGCTTTCCGCATTCACGCGCCCTTGCCCTGCTTCAGCCGCCTAAAGGCTTCCGTTCTTTCTGAAATAATCCGCTTACTACTCAACGCTCATCTGCCTGATGATTTTATAAGTCAGCTTGTCCGGCTTGGCATCGAGAATCTCAATTTTTGCACCCTGTACGTCAATTGTTTTTGCTGCCTGCAGATCAAACTCATACATCCGTTCAGTCACATCAGGCGGCACAGCGACAGGATTGCCCTGGGCGTCATAGCCGTTCGGTTTTCCCCGCTCCTCCATATAGCGGAGGATCAGAAAGCCATCCGCAAACGAGTCGAACTTCAATGTCTTACGAAGAAAATTGGCCGCATACAGATTAATCATGGGCACCGGTTTCAAAACCGCGCTGGTGCTGCCGTCGATATTCGATGGCCCCACTTTATCGATGCTGCCATTTCTGTGTTCAAGAATAACGGCAACCACATTCAGATCCTTTTGGGAGAACCTAATCCCGCAGAGGCAGGTACGAAGATAATCTTTATTCTGCCAATTAAGAGGAGAAGGTTTGACGTAATCCCTTCCCGATATTCCGTAGTAAAACTCCTCATCCTGGCTGATCTTGACAAATGTCTGCGGCGTCAGGGTACAGGAATTACCCAGAAAGGAACTACGGACTGTATTGTACAATTGATAGGCCGTGAAGTGGTCGCCTTTTTGGGTTTGCAGCATCATATTGCCGGCGTCAACCTGCGCGGTACGGTTTGTGTCAGGTCCCAGGTGTATGACTTTCGCTACCGGATCAACACGGTCTGGCGTCGACGCGCAGCCACATAAAACAGCCAGAATAACTGCCAAGATCAACCAGGTTTTTGGTCTGAATTTCATAAACTCCTCCTTTTTTCCGATGTATTCGTATCGTGTTCAAGTAAAGCCGTCATCCCGGAACGTGTGGCTATAATCCTCTTGAGCCTGAGAGTTACTGGCAGATGGTGCATTTAACATCCGAGCCCATGCCTGCTAACGAACCGCCGGGGCATTGCCCTCTCTTGCAGGCAATTACGGCCAAATTGCACTGATCAAAACAACTGCTCCTGTTGCCTGTTTTCGGACATCTTCCCTGGCAACTGTACAGAGCGTTCAGGCAGGAATTCATATTGATTTGAAATGACCGGCATTGTTTCTGCTGGCTCTGATTGCCTTGTGCGCCCCATGATGGCGTTGCAGGTCTCGGCTGAGGCTTGTATGCCGGAGCCTTGTTTTTTTGTTGCTGTATACGAATCATCTCCTGATTGTAATTATCCCTAATACCTTTAAGCTTTTCGTTATAATCATCGCCCTCCCCGCTTTCTTCGCCGGACGGAACTGCCGGAGCGAGCCGGGGCGGTGCAGCGTAAAGCGTCGGCTTTGGCTTGTTTCTGCCGGCCATGGTTTTGGGATCAAGTCCGCGGACTTTAACAGTGACAGTTCCCCTGGCAGTAAGCCCGTTTACATCCTTTACCAGGAAGGACAAGGTGTGCGTGCTGTCGGACGTGGAGGCTATGCCGCGGAATTGACCGCGCAGGGGATTTGATGATTTGCTGACTTCAAGCCCTCCGCCGGCTATGCGAACCGTAAAAGGCTCTTTAAAACCTTCCGGAACCGTAATGCTGTAATTGCCGTACTGGTCACCCATGAGAGCATGTGCAGCCCTGATTTTGAGTTCTTTCACCGCTTCACCGGCCGGGGCTTTCGCCGCTTCCATCTTGCCTTTTAAAGCGTAAATAGAACAGTTATATTTTGCTTCCAGGCTCTCCTTCTTTTGAGTAACGCGATTATAGATGTCATCAAAGGTCTTCCTGAAGTCGTCATCGCCGGTCACCTGATACATCCGTTCCAGCGAGTTTGCGATATCGTCTGCTTTGGCAAAATAGCGCCAGTCGCCGGTGGCCTCGCCTGCCTTCAGCATTTGATCGGTCTGGAGCTGCAGCGTATTGATGACTTGCTCCTTTTTCGACTTGGCGATCTTTTCAGAAATCTCCTCAACCTTTAATTCCTCGAATGTCCGCAATCCTTCTTCAACCGCCGTGCTCACTGCATATCCGGCACCGTATACCACAACAAAGGGGACACCTATGGATGCCGCCGCCCCCGCAGTGCCTGTGCCGATTGAACCGATAGCCGCGGCCGTTCCCACGTCGGTTACCATGCCGAATCCGGTATCAATAACCTCTGTGGTTATACCGATGACCGCATCATTCTGAGATATTTCACCTTTTTGCATCCTGGTAATATTGTCATAGACGTTATAAGCAGACCTCCCATAACCGGCGATGTCCAGCAGGCCGGGCGTAAGGCCGCTTTTGATGGCCTGCGTTCTGGTCATTTTCGGCGCTGCTGTAATCGGCGTGACGTTGGTCAACGCGTTTTTCTGAAAATAATCGTCGTAGGAGCCTCCTTCCAGTTTCACCTTGTTGGCCAGACTGGTCTCTTCAATCTTTACTTTGGAATCAACAAGCTCGTTTCTGAGCCTTTGAGAGTTCTTTTTGTACTGTTCCAGTTGATCACCGGAAAGCTCGCCGGACTTTATTTTTGCATCATACGTCTCTATCTGCGCCTGCACCTCTGTCTTTTGCCGGGCAAACTGCTGATGGGCATTTTCCAGTGCCTGATCCGTTGTTTTTTTACATGCTTTTTGAAATGCTTCGATGTTATCGGCATTGAGTCCCACGCCCTGGTGCAGATGTCCTTCCTTAATCAGCTCCAACTGCTCCTTGAACGCGGCGACATTTCCCTTGTACCCGGACTCTTGCAGTGCTTTTGCCAGTTGCGCGTCGCCTACCGTGCCTGATTCAATGGACTTCAGCGTGCCTTTGCTCATCCCCTGCAATGGTTTTTCGCCCTTCGCGCCGAGGAGCCCGGCAGGCGGGCTGGAAAACCCTTTGATCGCTTTTTTGATATTATCGTTGGTCTCAACCAGGTTTCGGCCAGCCTGTTTTTTATCCATACCGAAGGATACATAGGTTTCTTTCGAGAAAGCATCCATCCGCACCGTTGTTTGGTGGGCGGAACCGCCCGGGAGATCGGGTTCTCCTGCTATGTTGATCGTAACTTCAACATCGCCGAAATCACGATATCCGGGTGCATCCTTCATCTTGCTGGTTACGGCGCTCCTGGAGCCCGCACCGGTGCCGGAACCCTCAGGCAGGTAGATGTGCTTGTATTGTTCAAAAGTCTCCTCCAGCCGCTTTACCGCCCGCGGATCGCCGCCCAGGTCCAAGTCTCCCTGCATCCCCCTGTGTTGCGGGTTGACTATCTTCCTGCCCTTCTCATCCTGCAGTATCCGGCCCGTCACCTTGTGCCTCTGATAAATACCCGATCCCTTTCCAGGCTTTATTTTCTTGCCCGCAGGCAGAGTCTGATTTGTTTCCGCTATTACCCTCTGTATGAACGGCTCTCGGTATTTCAGGTGCATTTCCCTGCTCTGTTTCAAAAATTCCTCTTGTAATTTTCTGATATCGAGTTCCTTCGCGCGCGGCGATTTGGAAGTATTCTCCATTATCTGTTCTAGATTTCTGTTTCGCTCACGAAGTAATTCATCGAATAGTTCCTGCCCCTGCCGCGCCCTTGCCGCCAGATCTTCGGTGCTTACGGCTGCCCAACTAATCCCTTGAGAGAAAATCAAAAAGAGGAGGATTATAATCATTTTTCTTTTCATGAGTTCTTTCCTCCTTTCTTTTCCATCTCCCGAAGCAGCTTTTGCGCAATTTCCTTCGTTTTCCGGTCAGCATCATCCCTTTTTAAGAGTTGCATTAATTCCCGACGGGCGCTGTCATAGTCGAAATGGGCATTATAAAGAACCGCTTGGTAAAGATTCAAGTAATAGTACTCAGGATGATTTTTCTGAATATTTTTATAAAAGATGACGCCGCGTTCGGTGTGGGCATCCGCCAGATAGCAGATGTTCATCCAACGGGCGACATTGGCACTGAGCATTAGAATATTTGTTGTAACCGCCTTTTCAAAATAATCCAATGCCTCTTCATACTCACCGGTTTTTGCAAGATTGACAGCCAGGAGAATCATAATTGGGGCGTCATTCGGCGCAAGATCGAGGGCCTGCCGGAAAGATACCTGAGCGTACTCGTTTGACCGGGGAATATTGAACCGGGCCAACTCGGAATGAATACTCCCCAGTGTCACCCAATATTGATACCTACCGGAATCGAGCTTTATCGCTTCACCAACAATATTCAACGCGGTGTAAAGCTTTTTCACGTCACCGTCTTGCAGATATTCATTCTTCAGCTTGACGGCATTTGCCTGCTTCAAGGCAGCAAGTGCTTTTGCATTGCCTGTAAGTTGCTTTTCCGCTTCACTTAAGGGCAGAAGGAAGGTATCTGCAACTTTAGCAGGAGACATTTGAACTGACGAACGGATCTTGAGTTCTTCCGAGAAACCGATCGCTGGCATAATTACAAGGACAAAAGCCATGGCTACCGTCCTTTGCTTCCAAGATACCATACATTCCATCCTGATTAACCTCCTTTATCATTTTCCTCTTCAATGGAGCACAGGGACTCTCGGTAATGATTTGGAAAAGGTGATGATCTCCTGTTATTTAACCACCTTCCCCGCTTTGTCGATTTTTATCGTTTTTCTGGGGAACTCTTCTGTTAATCTGACTTCAGCAACTCCATTTCTAAAAGCACTACCCCAAACATATTGTGGTGTGATTACTTCTTTTCCTGATTCATTAATATAACCTGTTTTCCATTTACCATTTTTATCTGTCACAACAACTTTTGCTCTGCCCTCTGAAAATCCTTCCGAAATATCAGAATTCCCGCCTCCGATATATTTAAATATTGTTAAAAACTTGTGTGTCTTTTTGTGCATATAAGTGCATTTTTCGCCCTTTTCATCTTTGCATACAAAGAAGTAATCTCCTTTAGTGTTTTGGGCGTAATTGTATTTTGGCTTTACAACAAATTCATCGTTTTTATTTACAAAACCGTATTTACCGTCTTTTTGGGCAACGGCAAAATCATCAACATATTGATCTTGACTATCGATTGCGTTTTGATAGAAATGTATATTGTCATTAGCAAAAGCAGTGCTTCCTAATGCAAAAGCAGCGATTATAAAAAAGATTTTAATCCGCAATTTTGAAACCATTAATTTACCTTGTTTTTCGCAGGTCAAACATAGGGAAGTTCCGGTTGTATGTCAATTATTTTCATAAGAAAATCTTGGTCATAAAACGGGCAGCGTTTCGCGGGCCGCGACGCTGGACGGATAGGGGCCGAAACAGGCCGCACCGTCCTTGCGCGGACGGCGGACCAGCTCAAACCGCGGAAAGGGCTGCCCCAGATCGATCCGGAGATGATAATAGCTCTTGTCATCCCGGAAACTCACATTGTAGCGGGGCCGGTGTTCCTTGATCAGCGTGTTTTCCAGGATCAGGGCCTCTTTTTCGGTCGCCGTGACGATAAAAGCAACCGCCTGAACCCGGGAGACGAGAAAGGGAATCATGGCGCGTCCATCCGTCCCGCCGAAGTAGGCGCGCACACGGGCGCGCAGGTTTTTAGCCTTGCCCACGTATAAAACCCTCTCGTCGCCGTCCTTCATGAGGTAAACCCCCGGCGCACGCGGGGCGTTTTGGATGCTGTGCTCCAGTTCCTCGTTCATCCTACCCATCTCCCCCGAATTCCAGCATAAGCGCCTTCAGCTCCTTGATCTCGTCCCGCCGCGCCGCTGCTTTTTCAAAATCCAACGCTTCGGCGGCCGCCCTCATTTCCTGCTTGAGCCGTCCGATCATTGCCGACAGGTCCACTTCCGAGGCGTATGCCATTTTTTCCTCAGAAATCATGGGGATACTCACATAATCGGCCTCGTAAACCGAACCCAGGATATTGTGAATGGCCTTTTTGATCGACTCCGGGGTGATCCCGTTTTCCCGGTTATACCGTTGTTGAATCGCCCGACGGCGGCCGGTCTCATCGAGGCAGGCCCGGATCGACCCTGTGATCGTATCGGCGTACATGATGACCTGCCCGGCGAGATGCCGGGCCGCACGGCCGCTGGTCTGGATCAGGGAACGTTCGGACCGCAGAAAGCCCTCCTTGTCGGCGTCAAGGATGGCGACCAGAGATACCTCCGGAATATCAAGGCCTTCGCGCAAGAGATTGATACCCACGAGCACGTCGAACACCCCGAGCCGCAAATCCCGGATGATGCTGACCCGGTCCAGTGTATGCACGTCTGAATGCAGATAACGCACCTTCACACCCAGGTCATCATAGTAGGCCGTCAGGTTTTCCGCCATGCGTTTGGTCAGCGTCGTCACGAGCACGCGTTCGTTTTTATTCACGCGGTCGCGGATTTCCGCGAGCAGGTCGTCCACCTGGCCCTGGGCCGGCTTCACGACAATTTCGGGATCCATCAGGCCCGTGGGCCGGATGATCTGCTCCACCGCGCGCCCTCCGGCCTTGTCCAATTCATACCGGGCCGGCGTGGCGGAGATGTAAATCCTGGGTTGCACAAACCGTTCGAATTCATCGAAACGCAGCGGACGGTTGTCCAGGGCCGACGGCAGCCGAAAACCGTAATTCACGAGGGTCTCCTTCCGGGACCGGTCCCCCCGGTACATCCCGATGAGCTGGGGGATCATCGCATGACTTTCATCGAGGACGATCAGGGCGTCCTCGGGCAGATATTCCAGCAGCGTCGGCGGCGTCTCCCCGGGCCGGCGTCCCGTCAGGTGCCGGGAATAGTTTTCGATGCCCTGGCAATAACCCATCTCCTCCATCATTTCGATATCGAACCGCGTCCGCTGCTCGAGCCGCTGCGCCTCCAACAGTTTGTTCTGCGCCCGCAGCTCGCCGAGCCGCTCGCCCAGTTCGGTCCATATATCGGCAATGGCCCGCTTGAGATTATCCCGGGTCGTCACATAGTGACTGCCGGGGTAAACGGCAACCCTCGGCAGGGCTTTGAGTTTTTTGCCGCGCAGGGGGTCCACCGCCGCGATGGACTCAATCTGATCTCCGAAGAATTCCACGCGGATGGCGCGTTCCTCCTCATAGGGCGGAAAGATTTCCACGACATCCCCGCGGACACGGAATGTCCCGCGGTGAAAATCAATGTCGTTACGCTCGTATTGGATCTCGACGAGCCTTCGCAGCACCTCGTCGCGCGGAATGTCCATGCCTTGCCGGAGCACAAGCAGCATGCCCTGGTAGGCCTCGGGCGAACCGAGACCGTAGATGCAGGACACGCTGGCCACGATGATGACATCCTGCCGCTCCAGCAGCGAGTGCGTCGCCGCATGGCGCAGCTTGTCGATTTCGTCGTTGATGGCCGAATCCTTTTCGATATAGGTGTCCGTGCTCGGGATATAGGCTTCCGGCTGATAATAGTCGTAGTAGCTCACAAAATATTCCACGGCGTTTTCCGGAAAAAGGGTTTTGAATTCGCCGTAAAGCTGAGCCGCCAGGGTCTTGTTATGGGCCATGACGAGCGTGGGGCGCTGGACGGCTTGAATCGTGTTGGCGATCGTGAAGGTCTTGCCGGAACCGGTCACCCCTAACAGGACCTGATGGCCTTCACCCCGGGCCAGCCCCGCGACGATCTGTTCAATGGCCCTGGGCTGGTCGCCTTTGGGCTCAAATTCCGTAACCATTTGAAATTGATTCATGGGAAGAGACTAACCCGAATCTCCTGCTCCCTGCAACAGAAAAATCAGATGGTTCCGCGCGCGCCGCAAGACCTGCGGGGATGCCCCGCTTAACCTAATTTAACCTTGACAAACTCATACGACTATGGTTTACAGGGCAGCTCATTACATTGCACCGGGGATGGATAGATGAAAAAGAACTTGACCACATTCAGCAACACGAAGAGGAAGAGAACCCACGGCTTTCTTGTGCGCATGGCCACCAAGGGCGGCAGGCGCGTCCTGAACCGCAGGCGGGCCAAAGGGCGAAAAAGGCTCTCCGTTTAAAACCAGGGCAAAAGGCAGGCAGACATGATCATGTCCGCCTGCCTTTTGCCTGTGTTTCATGACGCATGGACAGACGAACATTCGGCAAAGATGAGCGGATTAGGAAAAAAAGGGATTATCTGACCGTCTATCAGCAGGGAGCGCGCAGCCATTCAAATCATTTCACCGTTATCGCGCACAGGAATCCATCGGGAAAGAGACGGTTAGGCATCACGGTCGGCAAAAAGGTTGGGAACGCAGTTAAAAGGAACAGACTCAAAAGGTTATTGCGAGAGTTTTTCAGGTTACATAAGGAGCAGTTCCCCCCCGCACGGGATATTGTCATCATGGCCAGATGGACCAAGGGGGCCAGGGGGGGCATGCCTATTCCGAGTTATCGGGATCTCCGCCTGGAACTGCAAGGTCTGCTGCAAAAAATATCTCATGATTAAAGGCCTATGCAAGAATATTCTGGAAAAGGGCATGGTCGGTTTGATCAGGCTTTACCAGATCGGTTTATCCCCTTTTTTCAATCCCTGCTGCCGTTTTTTCCCCACCTGCTCCGACTATGCGATCATGGCTATCCAACGCCACGGCCCCTTCCGGGGGTTGCTCATGGCGGGCATGCGCCTGCTCCGCTGCCATCCCCTGCATCCCGGCGGGTATGACCCGGTGAGATGAATTAAATCAATAACTCTGGAGGTCTAAATGGACAAGAAGGCCCTTATTGCCATTGTTCTGTCGGTTCTGGTGGTTTTTATCTACCAGACGTATTTTGCACCACCGCCGCCGCCCAAACAGCCGGACACGACAATCAAGGAAACCCCCGCAGCGCCGGCTGCCAGGCAGGCTATGGCGCCCGCGCCGGAACGGAAAGCGCCCGCACCGGCCAAAGCCAAACAGGCCGCTGTGGCGGCAGTCATCCCGGAAAAAGAGATCGCCGTCGATACAAAGCTCTATAAGGCCGTTTTCACGACGAAAGGCGGAACGCTTAAATCGTTCAAATTAAAAGACTACCGCAAAACACCGGCAAAAGATGCGGAATTGATCGAACTGGTCCGGATCAAAGAGGGCATGCCCGGACCGCTTGGCATGACCTTCTCCGAGTCCGACATCGCCATCCCCGCCGATGGGATGTATGAAACGGACACCACGGCCCTGGACCTGATCAAGACACCGGAGCGGAACCGTTTGACGCTTTCCCAGACCTATCCCGAACAGATAAAAGTGGAAAGGATTTATACCTTTAATCCGTCCGGTTATGACCTTGAACTGGAGGTCCGGGTTCACAATCTCTCCGGCGCCCCCATCAAACAGGACGCCCTGTTGAGCTGGTACGAGTATGTGGATCCCAAGAACGAGACGGACAGTTACACCCACGAAGGCCCCGTGATCTTTGTCGCAAAAAGCGTTGAACGCGAAGAGGTCAAGAAAATCACAACGGAAAAAATCTTCGGGCCGGATGTGTCTTGGGGCGGATTCGAAACCAAGTACTTCATCGCCGCGATGATCCCCCGGAATCCCTCACTGACCAGCCTTGTTGTGTCCCAGGACAGCCGGAATATGGTTACGACGAGCCTGAAGGGCCCGAAGCATCTGATCCCCGCCGGGCAGGCCGGGTTGTTCAGCTATACGCTTTTCCTCGGTCCGAAGGATCACAGCATCCTCAAGGCCCTGGGCGTCGGCCTGGAAAATGCGATCGACTTTGGATCCTGGCTGAAGTGGCTGGCCATGCCGATGCTTGTTATCCTCAAGTATATCAATAACTTCGTAAATAATTACGGCATCACGATCATCATCCTGACGCTCCTGATCAAAATCGCCTTCTGGCCCCTGGGAAACAAGAGCTACAAATCCATGAAGGAAATGCAGAAACTGCAACCCCAGTTGACGGCCATTCGTGAAAAGTACAAGGGCGACAAGCAGAAAGCGGGCCAGGAGACCATGGCCCTGTACAAGGCCCACAAGGTGAATCCTCTGGGGGGATGTCTTCCCATGGTGGTTCAGATCCCCGTCTTTTTCGGTCTCTACAGGACCCTGCTGTATGCCATCGAGCTTCGCCACGCCCCGTTTTTCTGGTGGATTCAGGATCTGTCGGACAAGGACCCCTACTACATCACGCCCATCATTATGGGGGCCACCATGTTCATACAGCAGAAAATGAGTCCGCCGGCCGGCGAGCCCATGCAGCAGAAAATAATGCTCATCATGCCGGTGGTTTTTACGTTTCTCTTTCTGAGTTTTCCATCGGGATTGGTCATCTACTGGCTGTTCAACAATATCCTGAGCATCGGCCAGCAATACTACATAATGAAGAAAAAGTGATTTAAGGAGAGGTTAAAATGCAAACTCTCGAAATTGAAGGTAAATCAATAGATAAAGCCATCGAAAAAGCCTGTCGCGACTTCGGCGTTTCGCGGGATAAACTCAATATCGAGATCATTTCGGATGGGTCGGCCGGTTTCCTGGGGCTCATGGGCGGCAGAAAGGCCAGGATCAAGGCCTGTCTGCTTTCCATTGATGCGACCCTGGACATGACGCCCGCGCCGCCGCAACCGGAAAGGGCGGAAAAAATGCAGGAAGCTGGCATCACCGCGGCTGCATTTGACAGGCCGCCGGCATCAGACGACGACAAGGTCGGCGAAAGGGCCAAAACGGTTCTGGAAGGCATTTTGGCCCGCATGGGCATTACGGCGCCGGTCAGCGTCGAGGAAACGGAAGAATCGATTCTGTTGAACATCCAGGGCGGCGGCGGCGGCCTGATCATCGGACGGCGCGGCCAGAACCTCGATGCGATCCAATACATTGTCAACAAGGCGGCAAATAGGTCCAGAAACGGACGAAAGATGATCATCATCGACACCGAAGCCTATCGCAAAAGACGTGAAGAGTCCCTGGTCGCCCTGGCCGGGAAGCTGGGCGAAAAGGTCAAGAAAACGAAAAAGGCCGTCACGGTCAGTCACATGAATGCCCATGACCGCCGCATCATTCACATGGCGCTGCAGGATGACGCGTCGCTGACCACCAAAAGCAGGGGCGAGGGGGAATACCGGAAGATCGTCATCATCCCGGCGAAAAGAAATTAAAAATGCCTTTTGACGACACCATCGCCGCCATTGCCACCCCTCCCGGCGTCGGCGGCATCGGGATTATCCGGGTCAGCGGCCCGCTCTCGGAGGCAATCGCCCGCCTCCTCTATCGATCCCCGAAGGGCGAAGTTCCGCTTAAATCCCATCGGCTCTATCATGGGCAGATCATTTCGCCGGCCACGGGCGCTGTCCTCGACGAGGCGTTGATCACGCTCATGCGGAAACCCCGTTCCTACACCGGCGAGGATCTGCTGGAGATCCAGGGCCACGGCAGCCCGTTGATCCTGGAGGCCATCCTGACCGAAGTGATCCGGGCCGGGGCAAGGCCGGCAGCACCCGGCGAATTCACGCGCCGGGCCTTTCTGAACAACCGCATCGATCTGACGCAGGCCGAGGCGCTCATGGGCCTGCTGACGGCCAGAACCTCCCGGGGCCTGGACATTGCGCACGCCCAGTTGCAGGGCGCCCTGAGCCGCCGGATTGAAGCCTTCCGCCGGACCCTCATTGAAATCCTGGCAACGCTGGAGGCCGCCATCGACTTTTCCGAAGACGACGGCGGGCATGCCCCGCCCGACTGCGCGGCGGCACAGCTCGGGGATGTCTCCGACGGGATCCGGGAGCTGCTATCCACCTGCAACGAAGGCGTCATGATCCGGAAAGGCGTCAGCGCCGTGATCATCGGCCGCGCGAATGTGGGCAAATCAAGTCTGCTCAACCGGCTGCTCGGGGAAAACCGGGCCATCGTGACGGCGATTCCCGGCACCACGCGCGACTTCATTGAAGAGTCCATCGATATCCACGGCATCGCTCTAAGACTGACCGACACCGCCGGGCTCAGAAATCCCGACAACATTATTGAAAAAGAGGGAATTGAACGGGTCTGGGAGAAATTGTCCGCGGCGGAGCTGGTGATTCTCGTGCTCGACGGCAGCGCGCCCCTGACCGGGGAAGACCATGACATTCTGGAAAAAACAAAATCTCACAACATCGTCCCGGTCATCAACAAGGCGGATCTGGAACATCTTCTGAACGACCGGGAATTGCAGACATGGCTGCCCGATGCGGAACCGCTCCGGATCTCGGCAAAAACGGGTTTCGGCATCCCGGCCCTGAAGGAGAACCTTTACCGGCGGCTGACGGGCGAACAGGCGGAGCAGGCCGCCGAAATCGTGATCACGCAGATCCGTCACAAAACGGCCCTGGAAAAAACAATCGGGCACCTGCAGCAGGCCCAGGCAAGCCTGGCAAACGCCATGTCCTTTGAATTCATCGCCTTCGACCTCCGGGAAGCCTTGGACAGCCTCGGAGAAATTGTGGGCGTCACAACGTCGGAGGATATCCTGGACCGCATCTTTTCAACCTTCTGCATCGGCAAGTAACCTAATGACCGAACACATCCACCAGCCTCCCGGAACGGAAGTCCGGTCTGTCGGCGGTCACTATACGATCATCGAAGAGGGCCGCATGAACCATCGGGACAGGATTTTGCTGTATGTGGTGGGCGTCGCCGTCGTGGACAGGTCCTGCTGCGGAACGGGCGGATACCGGTTTATCCATGTCCCCGGCTATATCACGGCCTGGCAGCATCAAGCCGGACCCGACGGCCTGGCCGTCAGCGCCGTGGAACCCGTCTCCAACCCCAAAGACCGGAAAACAATCAAAGCGCTTCTGGACCAGCAATTCCCACACTCCCAGGTTTTTTTCGGGGAAGCATAACCGCCCCACAGGGCGAACAATTATATTTACATCTCACGCTCATTTTATTATATTGGCCCGAAAATACGAAAGGTCGGAGGCGCAGTCGTCATGATGAAAATTTGCAGCATTCTGGTGGGAATTCTTCTCAGCGTGCTTTTCATGGCCGACGGATACGGCAGCCAGAAGTGCGTCGCCGCCGACGGGGAAGCGGCAATCGTCAACAACGACGTTCCTTCGGCCCGCATGGAAGCCGTCGCCCGGGCAAGATGGGCCGCCATCGAGCAGGTCGTGGGGGTGGATGTCAAGGCGGGAAGTCTCATTCAGAATTTCATCCTCGTGGATGACGTCATCAAAACCCAGGCGGGTGGCGTCGTCAAAAGCCACAAAATTTTGCAGGAAGAGAACCGGGGCGATACGCTGATCGTGAAGATCAACGCCTGCATCGAACCCGGCAAGGCGCAGCAGGCGGTCTCTTCCCTGGCGCTCAATAACGCGCTGGCCGTCTTCATCCCGGCCAGAAAATTCAACCAGGAGTTCGAGGAAACCAATATCGTCTCGGAGACCCTCATCGGCAAGTTGATCGAGCAGGGCTATCGGGTGACCGATATCGCCCCGTCCAACGCCGTGGACGCCGAGGCCCTCGATAGGGCCGCCAGGACCGGCAACTACATGACGCTCAGAAGCGTCATGTACAAATTCCTTTCCAATGTCCTGATTATCGGCAAGATCGACCCCAATATCTCTGTCCGCAAAGGGGAAAATATCGGCTATGGAGTACGCATGCCTTTCTCCAACGTCACGGTAAGGATAACCTACCGCATCGTCGCCCGCAACAGCAAGACCGGCAATATGGACATTCTGGCGGCAGGCACGGCGGAAGGGAAAGGATTGGCCAACAGCGCCGAGGACGCAGCAGCGGTTGGCCTTCGGAATCTCGTGGAAAACCTGACGCCTGTGATCCTGGACAAACTGGCCCGGCATATCGAGACAAACACGAAAAAAGTGCGCATCAAGGTCAACGGCGTGGCCGATCTGGACGCCGGCATGGCCGTGAAAAACATGTTGCAGAACATCGTCTGGGTTTCCGGGGTCGAGGAAACACAGATGGGCGAGTACACCGTGAGCTATCCTGAAAACAGCGTCTATCTGGCAAACAGTCTCCGACAGAAGGGTAATTTTACCGTCGAAAATTTTACGCCCTATTCCATCACACTCAAGTACGAGAAGTAAGGAGGGACATAATGCTTCAGAACCTTAAATATCGCCGTCTGCGCCCGGAAGGCTGGATCCTGTTGCTGCTGGTCGTTCTTCTGGCCACGGGCTGCGCCACAAAGATCAAGATCAACATGCTGAAACCCGCGCAGTATCACCAGGCGTCCCTGACGAAGACCGTCGCCGTCCTGCCCTTCAGCGGCCCGCAGGGCAGTGCGTTCTCGGCGGAACTGGAAGGGATCCTCGGCAGCATCAGCATTGACGACAAGCCCTATTTTACCCTCGTTGACCGGGCCGCCATCGACAAGACCATCTCGGAGCAGCAATTTTCACAAAGCGGCCTGATTGATTCGAGAACGGCGGCCAGAATCGGTCAGATGGTGGGGGCGCAGGGCATTTACACAGGCGCCGTCACGCTGGCCACAGCCGCGGACAGCCCCTACAAGGAGAGGCGCTCCGAATGCGTCCAGCGGCAGATCAAAAGAGACGACAAGGGGAATCAATACGAGGGGAATTGCATCCGCTACCGCTATTACAATGTGAACTGCACGAAGCGGCTCGCCCAGTTTGCCGTGTCCCCCAAGCTCATTGAAGTGGCCACGGGTAAAATCCTCTATTCCAACAACCTGAAGGGTTCAGCCGCGTCCGCCGGCTGTGAAGACGGGACCATTGTCAAAGGGGCGGATGAACTTCTGGAAATAGCAAAAAATGCGGTAAAACGGGATTTCCGGAAAGACGTCGCACCTTTTTATGAAACGCGCGAAGTCGCCCTGCTGGATTCCACCGCCGGCATCGATTCCGGTACGGCCAGGGAAAAACTCAAACAGGGCATCGAGTTTGCCGGAAAAGGCAGAATGGACAACGCCTGCGAGCTCTGGGGAGAAGCCGGAAACCTGTCGCCCAACGCGGTTTCCCTGGTCTATAACCTGGGGGTCTGCGCGGAAAGCCGCGGCGACGCGGAGGCGGCGCTCGCACTTTACAGGAAGGCGGAAAAGTCGCTCGGAAAACCCGAGGACAATATCATCCTGGCCATCACGCGGACGTCCGAGGCGGTCAAAAATCAGAAGAAGCTCAAGGAACAAATGAAGAATCAATAATTTAAGAGCTTTGCATAACCGCTGAAAAATGGTTCGCAAGCGGCGAAGCCATTTTTCAAAGGTCTCAATTTTTCATTGCAGAAGGGGGAAACAGGGGATGGCAAAAATGAAGGAAATCAGGGTGAAAGATCTGGACACGACTTTATTTATCAAGGAAAAAGTCAGGGAATTGCGCAGCAAGATCGGCAAAGGCCTGGCCATCAACGCCCTTTCGGGCGGCGTGGACTCGTCCGTCGTCACGGCACTGGGATTCAAGGCCATAGGGGAGCGTCTTGTCAGCTATTTCATTGATAACGGCCTGATGCGGCAGGGCGAGCCGCAACGCGTCGTCGCCCTTTTCCGCGAAATCGGCATTCCGGTGGTCATCATCCCCGCGCAAAAGGCGTTCTTTGCCGCCCTGAAAGGGGTCGTCGATCCGGAAGAAAAACGCGAAGCCATCACGCAGACCTTCTACCGGGACGTGTTCCGAAAGCTTGTCCTGGAGAGCGGGGCCAGGCATCTGCTGCAGGGCACGATCCTCACCGACGTGGACGAAACGGTGGCAGGCATCAAGCGGCAGCACAATGTCTTTGAACAGTTGGGCATCGATCCCCAGAAAGTTTTTGGATACAAGATTCTGGAACCGCTCATTGAACTGCGCAAGGACGGCGTCAGAAAACTGGGGCAGGCCCTCGGGTTGCCGGAGGCCGTATTTATGAGAATCCCCTTCCCCGGTCCCGCCCTGGCCGCACGCGTTATCGGCGAAGTGACGCCCGAGAAGATCAGGATCGTCCGAAAGGCGACGGCCATCGTCGAAAAAGCCCTCGGCGGTTCGGACGCCTTTCAGTATCTGGCGATTCTGCATGACGATCGCGTGACGGGCATGAAAGACGGCAAGCGGGTCTTTGGAAATCAGATTGAAATCCGCTGCTGGGACAGCCTGGACGCACGTGTCGCCCGGCCGACACGCCTGCCATACGAAACGCTGGAAAAAATCGCGGAACGGATCGTGGACGCAATTCCCGGTGTCGTCAGCGTCACCTATAACATCACCCCCAAACCGCCCTCCACCATAGAGGCGGTATAGCGCGCAAAAGGGGGGAAGTTACCGGGAGTGGGCTGTTCAGTTTATCTGCAGCAGTATTTTCAGGGCCGCAAGCAGCCGGGATACGCTCTCTTCCCTGGACGAGTGGCCCATCAAACCGATCCGCACTGCAGATATTGCAGATATCAAACATTATTCCATACTGTAATTGTCACTCTTTCATTGACAAGTTCCTGTGGCGCTTCCGCAAGAAGGGCAAGAACGTGTATTTTTGCGGGATCCAAGGTCTTTCATGATTTTCAATCTGCTTTCCTTATCCATATACCTCCACTTAACTATCTCTTCCAGCGTTCGGAGGCATCCAATACAAATGCCCCCTTCCATTCTACATACCCCTACACATGGGGACGCTTTAGAAGGACCTCTCACAGGCGCCACCTCTTCATGCTTTACCGCTCATAGTATCTGCATTCGGAAAGCTTTGACAGATCGCATTGACGGCTTATTGATATTTATTCCGGTTCGATCATCGCCCTCTTTTGTTCAACAGAAGCTGATGGGACTTTTTTTAAGCCATTCCAGCTCAACTTTGAGCTGACCAATCTGACGGTAAAGTTCCGACGTCATCTCTTCAGCTTCTTTATCGTTCCGCTGACGTCGATCGGGAAACACACCGGGCAGCTCATCTTACCCACTTACTTTGGAGATGAGCCGTTCTTATAACTTTACTTGCCACCATTAACATAAGGATAGTAGCTCTGGACCACGTCCAGTCTTCCCAGTTGTCCTCCGCCCAGCCAGAGCTGGATGATCTTGCTATCTCTCAGGTATTTCTCCACGTGGTAATCACGGGCATAGCCATAGGAACCCATGAGTTCCATCGCTCTGTTGCAGACCATCTCCGTGACGTCGCAGGCATACACCTTGGCCGCGCTGGCCCGGGCCAGCAGATAATCCTCGCCCGGATTTCCATACTTTTTTCGATTGTTGAACATGGCCGCCACCGTCAGGTAAAAGGCGCGTGCGGATTCCACGCCGATGGCCATGTCTGCGATCATGGCCGCCTGCAGGGAATGGTTCCGGACGGGCTTTCCCCCGTAGGCTCTTGTCTTGGTGAACTCGATGACGGCTTCCAGAGCGGCCTGGGCGTTCCCCAGCGAGATGGGAGCGCTCGTGAGCCGTCCCCAGCTGACATTGGCCCTGAAGAGCTGCCAGTCGATGCCCGGCCCCCCGGCACGGTATTCCTTCGGCACGCGCACGTTGTCAAAATAGATGGCCGTATTGATGTCCGTCACCTTCATGCCCATCTTCTCTTCCCGTTTGCCGAAGGAAAGACCGGGGGTATCCTTCGGAACGTAGATGAGCGCGAATCCCTCTTCTTTCAAATTCGGATCGGTCGTGCAGACGACACAATAGAGATCGGCGATGCTGGCCCCGCTCGGCCACATTTTTTCGCCGTTAATGACCCATTCATCTCCCTCAAGCCTGGCCCTTGTTCGAACGGTCAGGGCATGCTCCGCCGCGTCCTCAATATTACAGCCCCCTGCCGGCTCGGTGATGGCCATGCAGCCGCATCTCGGCGTGTCCTCACAAAACATGGGGATGAACTTGTCCATCAGGAGCTTGTTGCGCGCCCCCATCGCCGCCGCCAGACACCAGGGGATGATCAGGGTGTGTAGGGACAGGCCGCTGTCCCCGCGGGATATCTCTTCAGAGATGGCGCAGACCGTGGGACCGGAACGTATTCCCAGACCGCCGTAATCGGGAGAAAAGCCCCGCTTCTGGATGCCGAGCTTGACCAGGCCGTCATAGGCCTTCTCAAAGACCGCGTAATCGTCATCCAGCTGCATGCGCACCGGCATGACCTCTTTTTCCACATAATTCCGGACGGTCGTTAAAAAGGCCAACTCTTCCTCGGATGTGATAAAATCCCCGTACCGTTTCATAAAATTTCCTCCTTCATAGTTAAGTGGTTCATCATCCCTTGCAGAGGTGCAGTATTTCAGAAATAACCTCCTTTGTATAGGCTTTCATTCCCCATACCGCGGCGGTCGCGGAGGCGTTTTCCGCTATTCTGCCGATGTCGTCTTCCGGTATGCCGGCCTCTTTCAATGATGTGGGGCTGCCGATGGTGGAAAACCATCGTTTTAAACTATCAATCCCTTCAACTGCCGCTTTCAGGTCATCGGTTTCTTCGATGCCAAAAATTTCCCTTCCCAGCCGGGCAAATTTCGCGGGGCTTTTGTTCACGGCATAGATCATCCATCCGGGAAGCGTGATGCTGAGCCCGGCGCCATGCGCGACATCATAGAGGGCGCTGAGCGAGTGTTCGATCATGTGAGCGGGAAAGCTGACAAATCCCATCCCCGCCGTCGTCAATCCGTTAAAGGCCAGAATCGCCGACCACATGACGTTGGCCCTGGCATTGTAATGCCGCGGATCTTTGAGGATGACCTCCGTGCTTTCCATGACCGTCTTCATCAGTCCCTCCACCAGCCGGTCCTGAAGCGGGCTTTCCGGTTCCCGGTTGTTGAAGTACCCTTCCAGCATGTGCGCGATGATGTCCACGGCGCTGAAGGCGCTGTAGTCAGGGGAAAGGGAATAGAGCACTGTGGGATCGAGGATTGATGCTCTGGGCTGGATGAAGGGCGAGCTGATGGTGAATTTCTGCGCCCCTTCCTCCTTTGTCATCACCGCCGTGGGATTCATCTCCGAAGCGCTGGCGGAAACGGTCACCACCGTCACAACGGGAAGGGCATTCCGTATTTTTTTCTTGAAGGTGAAAAACTCCCACACATCGTCGCCGGAGTCCGCCTTGACACCTGCCGCGATGGTTTTCGCCGTGTCGATCACGCTGCCCCCTCCCACGGCAAGCACCACGTCAATATTTTCACTGTGAGCAAGTTCTATTCCCTTAAGTGCATGGGAGAGAACGGGATTCGACCGGACACCGGAAAACTCCGCGACGGAGAGGTTCGCTTCCTTGAGAGATGTGAGAACCTGATCGTAAATCCCATTTTTCTTGATGCTTCCCTGGCCATAGACGAGCAGCACTTTCGTGCCGAATCGTTTGACCTCGCCGCCTGTCCGGGCAATCATCCCCTGTCCGAAAATGATCCTGGTCGGATTGTCGAATATAAAATTCTGCATGCCTTGACTCCTTTTAGAAAGATAAAAATAGATTAGAAGGACAAGCTTCTACGGGAAAACTTCATGCCCCGTAGGGTACCACGTATCCATGATTTGCTCCTTTGATTTTTATTAGTTAATTTAGCTTTTTTATTTCTTTATGTATTTAATTTCCCTTAAAAAACCGTGAACAGCCCTATGAAACTCATGGGGGTTATCTGTATGAACCGGGTGGTTTGCATTCTGGATTTCGACAAGCCTGCTGTAAGGAATGGTATTGCACATCTCTTCAGCGATGTGCCGACGCATAACCCTACTTTCAATGCCACGCAGAATTAGGGTTGGGCATGTAATATTAGCGAGATCCGGCGCTATATTATATTGATCGAAACCGGAAAGGATTTCTCTGTCATATTGACATGTATACGTACCATCGCCTCTTTGAATGAGGGCCTTCGCAGCAAATTCAAATAGAAGTTTCGGATCCGCGTAAGGACTGTTTTCTTTCATCTGGTCGACATACTCGTCGACAGATCTATAATACGTCGGTAAATTATTATAGAGATTGGTAAGATACTGTTTGTTCCACTCGGGGGGACAAGGTTCAATATCTGCGTGAATGAGCCCGGCGACTAAGTGAGAATGCAAGGATGTATAGCGTGTCGCATGCAGGGCGCCCATGGAATGCCCCATAAGCACAAAATTATTCAAACGGAGAGCAGTTATAACTCCTTCAAGATCGCTGACATAATCTCTACAGGTGTAAGCACCCGGCAGAGACCATTCGCTGCGGCCATGCCCACGTTGATCAAGTGCTATAACCCGCATTCTCCCTTCGAAAGTGCAAACGAAATTATCCCATATATGGGCGTTATCGCCAATGCCGTGTAGTAATAGGATGGTCTGCGTATTGTGACTTCCCCATTCGAGATAGTGCAGATTTAGATTGTTGGCGCTGACAAATTTGGACTCAGGTTTCTCAACCATTTACTGGTTCTTCACGTCATCTTTCGGGCGTTATTATGTATCTGGACAGGGGCATAAAGGTGCATGTCAGGTTGCCAAAAGAGAGACGGCGGAGGGAGGAATGGCAAGCAACACGCACATTTACACCCCTGTCCAGTTTTTGGAAGCGTGCTATTATGAACCCGTGAAATTTGGGCGACGCCTTTCAATGAATGCTGCGATGCCTTCTTTTGCATCCTTCGTCTTCGTCATATCAACAATGCCCCGGGCTTCATGTTCCATCTGACTTTCCAGTGTTTCTGAGAAAGCCTCATTAAGCAGCCTCTTGACCGAACCAAATGAAAGCGTTGGACCATTCGCAAGCCTCCTGGCAAGCGCTTCCGCTTCTTTCATGAGTTCACCATCCGGCACAACCTTATTGACAAGACCCCAGTCCAATGCTTCCTGGGCGCTCAGCCTGCGATTGGTCAGCAATATCTCTTTTGTCCGTGCAAGACCAATCATTCGGGGTAACAAATATGTCATCCCTCCATCGGGAGAAAGCCCCACCATGTTGTAAGCTGTCATGAATATTGCCGACTCTGCGGCTATTACCAGATCACCACAAATGGCAAAACTCATTCCGATTCCCGCCGCGGACCCATTAACTGCCGTAACCAGCGGTGCATTCATCCGCATTAAGCGGGACGCCGCAGCATGGCAATAGACCGTCAATTCTTTCAGCGCGCTTCCAAGATTATCCCCAAATTCGGTAAAATATTTCAGGTCACCTCCCGCACTGAACATTTTTCCTACACCCGTCATGAGAACGGCACGAATATCGGAATTCTCATCGCATTGAATTGCCGCATGCATGAGATCTTTCCCCATCGATATATTGACTCCGTTAGCCGCATCGGGCCTGTTCAGCGTTATATACGCCACATGGTCTTTCACCTCAAAAGTAATCGTTTCATACTGCATAATAATTCACCCCCTCTTAATTTTCTCCCTCTTCTGCTGCGGCGCTGCTGCGTTCAATGAGTTTGGAGCATCATCAATTCCAACGCAACCCTGCTACGCGATGAGAATGCCCGCACCATTGCCGTAAACGAGCCCCATTCAACCCCATAGCGCGACTTGATGGCACAAACAGGCTGATCAGCCTCAACCAGCAATTTTTCTCTACAGTTCCTTAAGTCTCGTGATACCAGCCTTCAATTTGATGTGTCAGATCATTTCCAGAACCGCGGCCATGGAGACGCCGCCGCCGCCGCAGAGGGTGGCCATGCCGAGGGTCTTGCCGCGTTTCTTCATGGCATGGAGAAGCGTCACCATAATCCGGCAGCCTGTGGCGCCCACCGGGTGACCCAGGCCGCAGCCCGATCCGTTGACGTTCGTGATCTCCCGATTCATGCCGATCTCCCGCTCGCAGCCTAAGTACTGGGCGGCGAAAGCTTCGTTCAATTCGATAAGTTCGAAGTCGCTGAGCTTATATCCCGATTTTGTGAGGATATCCGCAACCGCCGGCACCGGGCTCAGGCCCATCACCGAGGGATGACAACCCCCGCGACCAACCGCCTTTATCTTGGCAATCGGCTTCAAACCCAGCTCCTTGGCCTTCTCCTCGGACATAATGATCATCGCCGCCGCCCCGTCGTTTACCCCCGAAGAATTCCCCGCCGTCACCTTGCCGATCTTGCTGACAAAAGCCGGAGGCAGCTTTGCCAGGTCGTCCATCGTCAAGCCGGGACGAAAATGCTCGTCCTTGTCGAATATCTTCGGCGGCCTCCCTTTCTTCTGGGGCAGCTCGATGGGAACGATCTCCTCTTTGAAATCTCCCTCAAGCGTCGCTCGCTCCGCGTTGTTGTGACTCCGCAGAGCCACGGCGTCGATCTCCTCCCGGGACAGATTATGCTTGTATGCAATGAGTTCCGCCGTGACTCCCATGATGTAGGGCTTGCCCCGGAAGCGTTCCACAATCTCTCCTTCCTTGATGGGCCCCTGCTCCAGGCCGGGAAGGATATAGGACCCTCCATGGAGGAGGTGAACAATTTCATCCACAAATACCTGATCCTGGAAGCGGCAGCCCCAGCGCGCCGCCGGCACGGAATAGGTAATCCCCGACATGTGCTCCATGCCCCCGGCCAGGACCACGTCCACCATCCCCGCCTGGATCATCGCCATCCCCGAAATCACCGCCTCCATCCCGGAGATGCACACCCGGTTCACCGTCACCGCTGTCACTTCCTCGGGAATTCCCGCCAGCAGGGCCGAAATCCGCGTCGTGTTCAAAGAATCCACGGGCTCCCGGCAGCAGCCGAAGCGTACGTCCCCGATGAAGGACGGATCAATCCCTGCTCGTTTTACCGCCTCCTTCATTACCACGCTTCCCAGGGTCGCCAAATTCATATCTCTCAACGTCCCGCCAAAACCGCCTATCGCCGTCCGACAGGCCGATACGATTACCACATCCTTCATAATCCGCTAAACCTCCTTATGCTTACGCAAAAAACCTCTTTATGCCCCAGCCCCCTCCTACTTGAAGGGTAAGAGGGGGGATCAAAATGATATGTTCTAATAGGATGAGATCTCGTCAAGATGCATTTATCCGCCGATGCTATTTATCCTTGAAGGAGACCCGCATCTCCCGTTTGAGAATCTTGCCCGTTGGCGTCTTGGGCAGAGCGTTCACGAAGAAGACCTTCTTGGGGCATTTGAATGCCGCCAGTTCGTTGCGGCAGTGGGCGATGAGCTCCTGCTCGGTCATCGTCTCTCCCGGTTTCAGGACAACAATAGCCGTCACGACCTCCACCCACTTGGGATCGGGGAGACCGATCACCGCTACTTCCTGGACCCGCTTGTCCAGATAGATTGCATCTTCCACCTCCCGGGTCGGGACATTTTCCCCGCCCGTCTTGATCATATCCTTCTTCCGGTCCACGACGGTGATGTAGCGGTCCGCGTCCATGACGCCGATGTCCCCGGAGTGGAACCAGCCGCCCTTCATGGCCTCGTCCGTCTTCTCCGGTTCCTTGAAATACATGATCAGGGCATGGGCGCCCTTCCCGCAGATCTCACCGGGAGTCTCCGGCTTGCCGATAGTCTTGCCGTCGTCGTCTTCCAGGTGGGTCTCCATGTTCAAGCCGCCCAATCCCGCCGAACCAATCTTGGCCAGGGCATCCTTGGCCTTGAGGATCGTGTGATAAGGCGCCAGTTCCGTCTGGCCGTAGTAGTTGTAAATCTTCACGCCGGGGAGACGTTCCATCATCTCCTTGAGAATCTCCAACGGCATGATCGAGGCCCCGTAGTAAGCCTTCTTCAGGCTCGAAAGGTCCTGTTTCGCGAACTCCGGATGGCGGAGCATCCCGATCCAGACCGTCGGGGGGGCGAAGAACATCGTGGCCTTGTAGGCGGCTATATTCTTGAGGATCTGACCGATGTCGGGCATCATCAGGATATTTGTCCCCCCTACCCAGAAAATGGGATTCAAGAAGACGTCGCGCTGGGCGCAGTGGTAGATGGGGAGGGCGTTGAGGTTGATGTCGTCCTCATCGTACTGGCCGTCCACAATTGCCCCCATATACTGGGCCATGAGGGCCTGATTGCTAATGATGACCCCCTTTGGAAGGGATTCCGTACCGCTGGTGTACGTCATCTGACAGGGGTCCTCAATGTGGAGAATGATGTCCGCCGGTTCCGTGTCGGGATATTTACCGTACCAAGCGTCAAAATTCCGGAAGCGCTCGCTGACCGGGGGCTGCCCCGCCACCTGATCGGACCAGATGAAGGTCTTGACCGTCGGCATGTCGTCCATGACATCTTTCACGAGATCAAAGAGGGCGTCTTCTACGATGAAAACCTTACTTTCCGAATGGTTGATACAATAAGAAATGTCCTTCCCCCGGAGGAGATAGTTGATGGCCAGATAGATCGCGCCGATCTTCGCGCAGCCCAGCCAGGTGAGGACATGGTGGATCGTGTTGTGGGCCAGGATGGCGACCCGGTCATATTTCTGTACCCCCAGGGCGGTCAGGGCGTTGGCCGTCCGGTTGCATTCCCGTTCCAGCTCCGCATAGGTCAGGGTCTTATCCCCATAGATCAGGGCCGGTTTGTCCGGGTAATGGTAGGCGCTCCGGCGGATCATGTCGGCGATGACCCAACGGTTAACCTTGTTGTAACGGTTCATCAAAAAATCGAGATTTTCCTTGTTGACGGTTTTGTAACAAGCCTTTTCTTTTTCCGTCAGCGGTAACCAGTTTTCTGCCATAATTTCCCCCTTCTTAATATTATCTTCACGCCTGCAAAGTCCGGCCGATAGTCAGGATTTCCGCTTCCTTTGTTCCTTCATACAACTCGAGGATCTTGGCGTCGCGGTACCACTTCTGGACGGAGTATTCGTCGATGTACCCGTAGCCGCCGTGAAGCTCCACGGCGT
>JAUSOK010000206.1 GCA_030656035.1 Syntrophales bacterium | reverse complement strand
GGAAATATGGGGACACGACTGCGTCATTTCCCCATATTTCCCATTGCCCATTTTCCACTGTTTCCCCTGTCAAGAGCAAATAGAAATGTCCGGTTTTGTAGCAAATGAATTGTCCGCTTTTTCTGTTCTTCAGGGAAGCCTGATTTTTGAACAGGAGGTGAGCGGCGGACGTGCGCTTTCCTCAATGGTTTTCAGAGTCAGGAGTTATCCACAGCCATTTTCCCGCAGCCCCTACGGAGCATGGCGGGAGATGGTTGTGGGTAACTCCGTTCAAGCTGCCCTTTTTAGTTCTTTGAGTTTTCCTTGCCGGTCATAATCAGCCAGCTTTCTCGGACCGTGAAAGATGGCCAGTGAACCATCCGGATACCGATGGACCCGCACCCTGACCCTGACGTAATGGCAGCGATATTGGTTCTCCGGAATTTGCAGTTTCATCCCTTCGAAGCTGACACAGTTGTCGGCGCTGACGGTCCGCTCATCTTGTTCACACAGGACATCATCGATATTTTCCCCTATCCAGGAGACGAACGCTGATCCTTCTTCAGGGGCCGGCTGCATGAACTCGGCGTTGTGGGCGGGAAGATACACCTCTGCCAGATATCGGTTGGCGGCGTCCATATCGGTGATCCCATGAAAGGCCAACTCCTTGACGAGCCTGTCTTGATGAGTTCCAAATGCCCTCTCGCTGCGCCCCCGCGCTTCAGGAGAATAGGCAGGAATCATATGAATCCCCAAGTGCTTCATGGCGCGGCCAAACTGGGTCAACTGCGTTTTGCTGACCTTTCCCCCCTCCTTGGGCGTGTACCAGTAGTGGCTCCCCCGATCCGTGTACAGGGAACTGAAAAGACCCTTTTGAACAATCACCTCCCTTGCCCCCTGAAAGCTGCTCGCCGTTCCTTCCTCATCCACAAAAAACATCGAATAATGCTCACTGTTCGCATCATCCATCGTCACGATTAAATCCCACTTCTTGCCGGGAACCCATTCATGATTGCTGCCATCCTGGTGCAGCATCATCCCCGGCAAGTGCGCCCGATCCCTGCGTTTGCGGTGAACGCCACGCCTGGCAGCTTTTACAACCATCCCTTTTGATTGGAGTGCATTTTTCACCCACGTATAACTGCGAGAGCCACCCTCCTTGCAGTACCAACTGTAAAAATGCTTCACATTCCA
>JAUSOK010000203.1 GCA_030656035.1 Syntrophales bacterium | reverse complement strand
AAGCGGTCGATCTGATTCTGATCGGACAGGCAGTAGTCGGCTTCGCTCGGCGAACTGTTTCCCACCCGAATCCCGAGGACACGATCATTCCTCAAACGGAACACGTCCTCATCCGTGACGTCGTCGCCGATGAATACGGCCCGGTCAGATCCTGCGTGCCGCATGAGCTGCAGGAGGGCCTCTCCTTTGTTGAGCGAATCGGACGGCATGATATTTTCGACGCACTTGCCGGAGATACTTCTGGGGAGGGGCGCCAGCCGCCGGACGGCGCGCAGGATTTCCGCATGTGCGGCTTCGCGGTCCGGGGCTTTCCGGTAATGGAGCGTCAAGGAGCTCCCCTTGTTTTCGATGACGATGCCGCTTTCGAGGGCATGGGGGAGAATTGCCCGCAACTGATCTTCCCACTGCCGGCCGAGGCGGACGAATCCACCTTCCCGCTGCTCCCAGCCGGGAAGACCCTCCGCGCCGTGGTTGCCCACGATGAAGCGCGGTTCGAAACCGAGGTGCGCGCGGGCGTCGTCGCGGGCGCGGCCGGTCAGGACGGCGACCGTCGCCAGCGCGCACAGGCGGATCATTTTTTCACGGACGTCACCGGAAATCATGATTCCGGCGGGATTTTCAACAATCGGCGCGAGCGTCCCGTCCAGGTCAAAGGTGAAAAGCGTCGTGCGGTCGATGAAGGCGCTCAAAGCGGCCAGGCCGGCTTCACTGAAAATGCAGATCCATTTTTTCGTTGCCGTCATTCCGCACTCCCGATGCGTGCCGCCAGCCTCTCCCGTTGCCTGATCCTGGCGGCGTCGAGCAGCATGCGGCCGGCCCAGCGAAAGACGTTGTAGTCGCGCACGAGCGCCCGCATGCTGCGCATGCGGTCTTGCTGTTCGATGTCGGGCATGGTGAGACCCCGATACAGGGCATCGGCGGTCTGCTCGATATGATAGGGGTTGACGATGAGCGCTTCGTACAATTCGTGAGCGGCGCCGGTGAACTGGCTCAGCACGAGCACCCCCCTTTCGTCGTCGCGCGCCGCCACGAACTCCTTTGCCACGAGGTTCATCCCGTCGTGCAGACTCGTGACCATGCAGACATCGGCCGCCCGGTAATAGCGGTTGACCTCCTCGGGCTCGTGATGTTCGGATTTGAGGCAGATCGGCTGGTAGGCGCCTTTCACGAAGCGTTGATTGATGTGGGCCGCCAGGTTGCGGACCTGTACATCGAACGCCTGGTAATCATCGAGGCTCGAGCGGGTCGGCGCGGCGATCTGGATAAAAGTAAACCGCCCGATCATCTCCGGGTGTGTTTCCAGCATATTCTCCACGGCCCGGAAGCGTTCGAGAATCCCCTTGGTGTAGTCCTGGCGGTCCACGCCGAGGCCGATCAGGTGATCGGGAGCGAGTCCCAGCGACTGTATGACTTTCCTGCGGCACTCGTCCACGGACGGCTGTGTATCCTGCCAGGGCGTCGGCCACTGGATCGAGATGGGATAGTTTTCCACAAGCGTCAGTTTGCCGCTTCGGGAGATGGTTGACGATTCATGCTCGATGCGGGCCTCGAGGTAGCGGTCCACGGTCTCAATGAAATTCGTGCAGTGAAAGGGGGTATGAAAACCGAGAATGGTGCTGCCCAACATCCCATTCAACAGCTCTTCCCGCCAGGGGCAGATGCCGAAGGATTCGGGGTTTGGCCAGGGGATGTGCCAGAACGTGATGATGGTCGCCTTGGGCAGGGCTCTGCGGACCATTTCCGGCAACAGCGCAAAATGGTAATCCTGCGCGAGCACGACAGGATTGTCGCTGTCCGCTTCCTTGACCACGGCGTCGGCGAAACGCTGGTTGATCGCCACGTAATGCTGCCAGTCGCTCGAGCGGAAGATTGGGCGCACATGGGCGATATGGCACAGGGGCCAGAGTCCTTCGTTGGCAAATCCGTAGTAATAGCCGGCCTCTTCCTCTTGGGTGAGCCAGATGCGCCGCAGCGTGTACTCAGGATGCTCGGGTGGAATCGCAATCCGGTCGCGCCCGTCCACAATGTCGCGGTCGGCGCTGCCGCCGCCGTGGGCGATCCAGGTTCCGGAGCAGGCCCGCATGACAGGCTCTATGGCCGTGACGAGGCCGCTGGCCGGACGGGTAACTTCGATGCGCCCCTCTTTGCGGGTATGGATATATGGCTCGCGGTTGGAAACGACGATGATCCGTTCCCCGGCAAGCTCCTTTTGCAGCAGTCTGCGCAGCGAGTCGGGATTCCAGGTGATCGTGACGTCATCGGCGAAACGACGCTCCGCATCGAGGGTCTGCAAAAGGGTTCGCAGGTCCCCTACGAGGGGTTGCAATTCCGAAGAGGGCGCCTGCTGGATAAAGGGCTTGACGATTCCCTCGCCGCGCAGCATTGCCCGCATCCCCTCCATCCAGCCGCGCCAGCTCAGATGGGCGACGAATACCGTGATCAGGGAGATGACCACGCCGAGAACCACAAAGAGGATGATGACGTAATTGCGGGTGTCGGCGCTGCGGCGCTCGATGAAACTCATGTCGTGCACGAGCACGAGCGAGCCGGCCTTTGTTCCCTCCTGATCGATGGGATGGGACGAAACATGGACCCCTCCTTGCGGCAATTGATGGACAGCGTACGAATGCTTCTTCGCAGCGTCGCCGTGCGGGCACTTGAGGGATTCCGGAAAGGTGGGGGTGCGGTAGAGCAGCTTGCCCCCTGCGTCGCAGTAACCGATGGCGAAAAGACGCTCGTCCTTAGTGGCGCGACGGAAGAGGGCGTTGGTTCTTGCCCGGTCTCCCCTCTCCAATAGTTCCACAAGCGGTTCCTGCAGGGTGCTGGCAATCATCTGCGAGCTCATATCGAGATCCCGGACGAACCAACGCAGGGTAAGCCGCTCCACGAGCGGCACCAGCGCGTAGGCCAGCAGGATCAGGGCGGCGGCAAGGGGAATGACAAAGCGTATCGACAGGGGCAGCGAACGCAGAGATTTCATGGCGCTTCCTCTAAAAAGCGTGATCCCAGCGTTTGCTGAGACGGATGGCGGCATTGATCAGACCGACCATGCTGTAGGTCTGGACAAAATTCCCCCACTGTTCTCCGGTGCGGATATCGAGGTGCTCGGCGATAAGGCCGTGGCGGTTGTGCCGGATCGCCATCGTACCGAGGAAGGCAGTACCAGACGATTTCCGCCGTGGCGTCAATCAGGGCGCCGATGCGGCAGTTGCCGATCAAAGCGAGGTCCAACGAACTGTTCATGCGTTTCGTCCTCGACACGTCATCCTTGGTGATTGTCAAAAGAGCGCCGCCCCTTTATCATTATAAAAAAAGCGGTACATCACAGGGCCGCTGACTCCACCAAATGTTGCAAACGATCTCGTTATTTCAGTGTCTTTCCGGCGTCGCCCAAGCAAATGAAGGCATTCCATTAACCCGACGGGGGAGGCCGCGGCCTCCCCCGTCTCCCCCGCCTTTGAGCCTCATTATTTTATCTTTGCGGCGTCACTCACGCCTAATTGATTTTGAGGTTTCACCCACACCGATGAAGGGCACGGCCCCCGCGCCGGTGACCTGCGGCAGGACGCCATTCCACTTATCGATGGCCCGCAGATTGGCTTCGACTTTCCGCAATTCGATCAAATCGAGCGATATATTTGCCCGCTGCAGCCGCAGGGATTCCGCCTCGGCCCTTGCAGCCGTGATCTTCTGCTCCGCCTCGATCTTGATTCTTTCCAGGTCTCGCTTGGCCTTCTGGGCGAGCTGCTCTGCCGTCTGTTTCGATTCGATGGCCTCGGTGAATATCTTGGAAAAACTGAAGATTACGATGGAAAAGGCGTCCACGGAGACATTGTATTCCAACAGCCTTTCCATCAGCGACGCCCGCATGGCATCGCTCACTGCCGGCCGTTTCGTGATCAGTTCTTCCGCCGTATATTTTGCGGTTACGGCCTTGACGACTTCCTGGATGGCCGGATCGATAATGCGTTCCTTGAAATGGATGCCGATTTTCTGGTACACGACATTGGCCTTGTCCGGCACGATGTGGAAGTTCAGGGCCACCCGGGAGGTGACATCCTGGAGGTCCGAAGAGGCCGCGGCCGCGTCCGTTTCGACCTTCTGCACCTTTACATCCACGAGGACAATCTCCTGCATGATCGGGATGCGCGGATGGATCCCCTCATCGAGGACTTTTCCCTGAACGGCGCCGAAGTTCATGACGACGCCCCTCTGGCCGGCCCCGACCTGGACCCACGGCTTGGAAAAGGAAAGGAGAAAAAAAATCGCCACGATAATCACGACGATCCGCATCGGCCCCTTGTTCAGGAGCAACGACATGACGTCTCTTGTTCGGTCAGAACCTTGCTGATTCATTTGCAACCTCCTAATGGTTTATTATTTTAAATTTTAATCTGTTCTGGTAAATTCCTCAAAGATGACGACGATCAGGCAGAATCCGATAATCTTCATAAACAAGCATAAACAAGCATAACTAAGGGACACTTCCCATATTTTTACGATAATCTTTGGATGCACCGCTGCTTGCTGCGAGGAGACTTACATGGCTGTTTATCATATTTGACCGGAAAAAGAAAACGATTCTGCAAATCGCGCCGCCGATGGCTATGACCACTGTCGCGGCCTTTTCCCAAGTCAGTGTTAAAATAGACATTTAATTGTTGCTCGAAATAGCGATTTGTTGTAATGTCA
>JAUSOK010000200.1 GCA_030656035.1 Syntrophales bacterium | reverse complement strand
GTGGAAGGGATCGACGTCGAATCAAAAAGCTGAATTCATTAAAGTAGTGGAGACCCAAGAGGAATGGTCTCAATTATGGAGGCGCGCCTTTGATAAGCCGGCGCCGGATATGGATTTTGAAAAATATGTTGTGGCCTGTGTCTTCTTGGGACACTCCGCGGACTGGCTCTATTCTATTGGGTTTGGTCAACCCTTTCTGCGCGGTAATCTGCTGGTTATCCCGTTTGGTCTTGCTGAGATCATTTTAGAATTGTCCGGCCAGTTTAAAGCATCCGGACAATATCATATGAAGGTTTTCGAAAAAAAGAAAGATGTCAAAATGATTCTGGAAGAGGCTGCCCAATCTTCCAGGAGAAGATAACCTGTATGCCAAAGATCGCTTATACAACCTTTGGTAGAAATGCTCTTTTGATGGGACTGATCAGCCACAAACATGATCCTTACTTCAAAAGGCATGGTATGGAGGATCGACATGATGAAAAATAAATTGTTTGCCAAAGCGATGATTGCAGGATTGATCATTTTTCCCCTTTCGTCTTCCGCTATAGCCGATGACAAGCCGGATGTTTTTGTGCAGTTGGGCCATACGGAATGGGTTGATTCCGCGATTATGTCCGCGGATGGGAAAACCATTGCTTCCGGCGCGATGAGCGGCAGCATTAAGCTTTGGGACGTCCTTTCAGGAAGAGAAATCAGAACCCTTGTCGGGCATACTTTCAGTGTATCTTCTTTGGCTTTTTCTCCTGACAATAGATTGATCGCTTCCTGGGGATTAGATAAAACCTGCAGGCTTTGGGATGTGCAAAGCGGCCGGCAACTCCAAAAAATAGACGCCCCCGTTATTGGAGATGTTGGAGATGTGAAAACCGGTTTTACTCCGGATGGAAAATATTTCTGGACCACGGGTCATAATGACATCATCATGGCGGAAACCGTAACGGGAAGAAGGTTGGGCGCCCTGGACATTACCGGCAGGGAGAGCCCTTTTGTGATTTTCTCTTCCAGCGGAAAATATGCATTATTTCGTAAGAAAGTCTCTCCAACCCAAATTCATCTCGTTCTCTGGAATGTCCTGGAAGGAAGGATTGAAAAGACTTTCGACAGAGAAGAATTTTATTGGGCGGCATTTTCTCCGGACGACCGGTATGTTTTATCTCCCAGACGAAACCAGACACTTGAGCTTTGGGATTTGGCTACGGGAAAAGAAGTGCGCAGTTTCGAGAAGCGCCCCGCCACTGGAATCACGGAGGCTATTTACTCCATTCGGATTTCCGATAACGGCAGCTATGCCCTGTCAACCACCGAAACCGCTGTAACGCTTTGGGACTTTTCCTCAGGCCGGAACCTCGGTACCTTTCAACTGCCCAAAGATTTCAGGTTGGTGGAACTGTCGCCCGACGGGAAACGGTTACTTTTGAAATATTCTTCTGTTGCCGGCGATACGGTTTTCAGGATTGCAGACAGCAGGACCGGCTATGGAATCAAAGAGTTCAGCAGCAAACAAATCGGTGCCAACTATGCGGCTTTTTCTACCGATGGAAAGCAAATATTGTTCCGTGGATTTGGGCGATTGATCCTCTGGGACCTGGAAAAAAACCAGGAGGTTAGAAGATACGAAGGTCAGGGTCATCGACTCGCTTTTGTTGCCTTTGCCCCCGACGGTAAGAAGTTTGCGGCAAACATCGGCGGCGGTTTCATCGTATGGGATATTGCCTCTGCCAAGGTTGAGCGAATCATCACGGGACTTGAAGCGGTCAATTCAGTGGCTTTTTCAAAAGACAGCAACTGGATACTATCAGGCGGAGCGGATAAAATTGTGCGGCTATGGGATTTGGCTGTCGGTAAGGAGACCAAGACTTTTATCGGCCATACCGCGGAGGTGACTTCCGTGGCCTTCTCGCCGGACGGCCGTTTGGTCGTGTCGGGCAGCAATGACGCTTCCGTACGAGTTTGGAACCGCGAGACCGGTAGGGAAGAAAGAACATTGATTGGACACAAGTATGGTTCGGCGGGTTTCAGCAATTTCCATCAATTCACCGGTGTGACCTCCGTGGCTGTCAACCCGGACGGGCAATTAGCAGTTTCCGGCGGCACGGACGGTGCAGTCATCGTTTGGAGCCTGCCGTCCGGTAAGGAGATAGCGCGTTTGGGGGGGCATGCACGCACTGTTACCTCGGTGGCTTTCTCTCCTGACGGCAAGTTCATCGCATCGGGAAGCCTCGACGGCGTCGCCAAACTCTGGGAGCTCGCAACCCGGAAAGAACTCAAGACATTTACCCGGAAAGCGAACGACCCCGTTACCTATGTGGGATTTTCCAGCGATGGCAGGTGGCTGCTGACAAAAATCAAGGGTGACTATACGAGTTGGCTCTGGGATATCGCTACCGGAAAAGAAATTCGCTCGTTTACGGGCGATATAACTTCTGTCATGCCCGGCGGATCGACCTTTGTGACTGCGGCGATTTCTTCCAATGCCAATCGAGTGATTACCGTAGACAGCATGGGACCGGTTGCCCGCTTGTGGGACAGCAGTACTGGCAAAGAAATCGCTCGGATGAGCTCTTTTTCAGACGGCGAATGGGTCGTCATTACTCCGGAAGGCTATTTTAACGCCTCTCCCAACGGTGCAAAGCATCTCAATGTGCGGGTCGGCAATAAAGTCTATGGCATCGATCAGTTTTATGCGAAGTTTTACCGGCCGGAGCTTGT
>JAUSOK010000180.1 GCA_030656035.1 Syntrophales bacterium | reverse complement strand
GGCTCCGAGCGATCAGACTCCCGGCCAAATTTTTATTTCAAGGGGTGTCTTGGGAATTAAGTATTATCCGGATGTGAAGGATCAGAAGGCATTCCGGTCCTTTTCACGTGTTGAGAGGGAAATCCGTACAGGCGACAGTTTAGACGATACGTGAACGCCTGCTTTTGACCATGTATGCGATATCCCAGAGACGCTTTTTGATATCGGGGCGATGGAAGTTCTGGTTGGAGAAGGACGTCGTGTTGCCGTTCTGTCTCTTCATGCCCCCAGCGTCTGGCGGGTTTACAAAATTGACAAAAGGACGACTTCGGCATCATTCTCTGTTTTTCAAAAGGATTTAGACAGAGAAGTCCCATCCTGGTCCTTGTCTTGGTTTCTTTTTGACCGGTTACTTGCAGCCTTTTGTTTCGTATATAAGGTAATGCCCGTCTATATCGACCTTCTGGAGCAGGAAGGGAAGGTTTTCGTCGTCGATAATGAGAATCGCGTGACGGATCAGGGAGATCCCAACGTTACTCTCCGTTCTTTATGGGGCGGCTTCATGCTCCCCGACGAACTTTTTTCTGAACATGAGGAATCTCGCGATCACCTGTTTTATTTACGGCAACAGATCCTGACTGCGGACCATCTTGCTCGCGCCCGGCACGTTCTTGAATGCGTCGAAATGCCCCGGGAGACCCTGCCTTGGATTAACCCCGGTTGGTGGCGACTGAATGAGGATCACCTTACTCTCCAGGATGCAGGTTTTTGCTGACTTCATCAATCCTGACCCCATCGTGAATGGGGTATGGGGCATCCCGTGAGGAGATCGGATCATTAACCCTCATGGTCGTAATTGCGGAAAGACAAAGCCCCCCTGCAGGCCAAACGACCTGCAGGGGGGCTTCTTCCTTGCCTGTGTTCAAGCTTTACTATTCCTTCATTCCCATAAGTTTCTTGGCCATCTTCTTCTTTGCTTCAAAGTCCGTCAGGACCGTGAACATGAAACGCTGCGTCTGGGGGGCGCCGGCGCCGTGCCAGGTCCCCGGGCCGTGCAGGCCGGCCGACCAGTGCTGCAGGAACTTGGCGACCTTGAGCCGCTTTTCCGCCGGGGCCGCGGCCGAGAAGGCCTTCTTCAGCGCCGGACCGACTTCCGGATCTTCGAGGTCTTTGAGCCTCGGCATCGTCACCACCAGACCGCCGCCGATATCTCCGGCATTCTTGATAATTTCCCAGAATCCATGGGCGGTATTGAGCTTGGCGGCGTTGCCGAAGAGGTCGTCCGGCAGGAAAACGCCCGATCCCTTGGGTTCCTCGCGCCCCCGCATGGCGGCTGCGATGGCGCAGGCATGGGACGTCTCGCTCAGGCGGACCATCTCGATGATCTTCTCCTGGATGTGAGGAACCTTTTCCACGCCGATGTATTCGGCGGCAAGCACGGCCCCGCCGATGATCAGGTCGGCGAATCCCACCTTGCAGGCGCCGCCACAGTTCATGCGGTGGGCCTTGGCGAACCGCGTCACCATCTTCCCGCAGTACTTGGTCTCGCCGCAGAGGAACACGCGGTCCCAAGGGATAAAGACCTTGTCGAAAACCATCGTGGATGTTTCTCTCTGTCCGTAGATGGGATTCCCGAGCTCCGATTCGTCTCCGCACATCTCCCGCTCCGCCGAGTAGGCATTGTACTGGCAGATGTAGGTCAGTCCCGGAACGCTGTTCTGCACGGCGAAAGCCAGGGCAAATTGTTCTTCTCCTTCTCTCAGGGCGCCACCCGGAAGCACGAGCGTTTCATGGGAACCGATGGCGCCGCTCTGGCTCACCTTGATCCCGCTGACGACGATTCCGTCGTCGCGTTTCTCATCGAGGTGGACAAAGGCGTCGATCTCGTCCTGCTGTGTGGGCCTCTTCTTGCGGTCCCCCTTGGCGTCGGTGATGGCGCCCGATACGGCCAAGTCATTGGCCTGGGCATACGCCAGCCATTTATTGAATCTTTCATTGTACTTTGTGCCCAGGTCGCGTTCCATCTCCCAGGTCGTGGCGGCAAGGCTGTTTAAGGCGTCGCAGCCGACACAGCGGTAGTTGCAGGTCCCCACCGTCTGGCTCGTCAGGAGGGCCATCTCCTGCCGCATATCCAGGTCGTGGATGTTCCTGGCGACATTGAGGTTGCGGTTGATCGGCTCCCCCGTCAGGTGGGACGAGGCGACCATCACCTCCTTGTTTGCCGGGTCTTCCGCCAGGCCGTACATCGCCGCGTTGGCCATGACCATGGACCGCGTGACGGGATTGTCGAGCAGGTTTTTCACCCATTTCCCGCCTATATAAACGCGGGGCTTCATTTTCCTGATGGTGTCCAGAAATTCATTTGCCGTCTTTAAAGCCATAATTTCCTCCTTTTCTGTTCTACTTTTCAGATTTGACTTCTATGAAATATTTCGCCTTGCCCCTTTTTTCGGGATAGGCCCCTGTATTGAGCAAGGCGATGTCCATGACTTCCCTGAGTTTGATCGCGCTGTGTTTCCCGGACAGACACAGGACGATGCCCGTATCTTTCAACTCCACTTCCGCAATGACACCCTTTTCGTGAAAGCCCGGCAAGGTCTGCTTTCGAAGACAACTGTCCGTAAAGCATGCAAAGGTACCGCCCAGGCCCTTGTAGGTCGCGGGGATCCTGCTTCCGATTTTAACGCTGATGACTTCCAGTCCCGTTTTTTCTTCATTAACTTTCTTTTTTTCGGTTTTCTTTTTCATCCCATATCCTTCTGTGCCTTTTGATTCATCCAAATATCCTGTCGTCTAAGCCGGCGCCTTCGGAAATACCGACTGATTTTCTATGTCAGTTTTCTCATCAATCCCTGGGCCGCGATGTGGATCGCATCCCAGGCCCCGCCGAAAACCGGCGCGTAGGCCAGATCGAGATAACCGATCTCCTCCAGCGTGAGCCCCGACCAGAGGGCAATGGAGAGGCTGTTGATCCGTGAAACAGCCCCCATTTCCCCGACGGCCTGGGCGCCCAGAAGCCTGCCCGTGGGCTTGTCGGCGACGAGCTTCAATCCCAGTTTTTCGCCCCTGGACATGGGGCGGCCCACGGGAAGCCCCCAGAGAATGGCGCTGACCGGCTGGAAGCCGTACTTTTCGGCTTCCTCTTCCGTAAGACCCGTCGCGGCCACTTCGAGATTAAAGAGTTTGAAGGACTGGGCTCCAACGATCCCGGCGAATTTCGCAACGGCGCCGCCGATGTTCTGACCGGCCGTGCGGCCCTGCTTGTTGGCGATGTCGCCGAGCGGATAATAGACCCATTTCCCGATGACGCGGTGAAAGACCTCGCAGCAGTCCCCGACGGCATACACTTCGTCGCGCGAGGTGCGCTGGAAGAAGTCCACTTTGATCGCGCCGCTTTCTCCCATCTGGACGCCGATGGATTCCGCCAGTTTCGTGTTTCGTTTCGTGCCGAGCCCCATGAGAATAATATCCGCGTCAAGGTCTCCCTTATCCGTAATGAGCTTGAGCGCGAAGTCCTTGCCCTTTTCTATGGCAAGGGGTTTGGTGCTCGGAAGAAAGGCCACCTGGTTCCGCTCGAGTTCCTCCACCATCAGCTTCGCGAATTCCGGGTCCCAGCGAAGCGCGGGGCGGGGCAGAATATCGAGGACCTGCGTTTCAATGCCGAGATTTCTGAAGGCCTCGCACATCTCCAGGCCGATGTAGCCGGCGCCCACGATCACTGCCTTGCGGCAGCTTTTTTCGATCACGTACGATTTCAGACGCAGGGCCTGGGTCAGGTCGCGCAGCACAAAGACGCCTTCTATGTCGGCGCCCGGAATGTCCAGGCGGATGGCATCGGCCCCCGTGGCCATAACCAGGATATCATAGGGCAAGACGCTTCCATCGGACAGATGGACGGATCCCTGATCGGGGTTGATGGCCTCCACGCTGGTCTTTATTTTTACATCCACGCCGGTTTTCTTGAACTCTTCCGGCGTCCGCATCAAAAGCCTCTTATAATCCTTGATTACATCACCGATGCAATAGGGCATCGGTCAGGCCGCGTAAGAAATAAACTCGCCCCGCTCGATGATGGTTGCCTGGAGCGAGGGGTCCCTTCGTTTTGCCTCCGCAGCGACGGAAGGTCCTGCTGCGCCGCCGCCTACAATCACAAGATTTCTACTCATAAACTCCTCTCCTTTGAACAAATCCACGGGCACTATTCCGCCGGGTCAGTCTTTCAGATTTTCAACATTCGAACCGAACGATTTTGCGGCGAGTTCATTCTTGTCCGACAGGATCATATCTGCGGCAATGCCCGCGGCATCCGTAATGACTTCCCTGCAAAACAGGGCGTGGTCGCGGCAGAGCCACTCGGATTGCCATTTTTCGGTCAACTCCCGGCAAAGCGTCTGATTGTATTTCTCTTTGAACCGGTTCGGAATCTGGTTGAATATCCGGTAGGCGCCGGGTCGCCCGTATAGCTGCTGTTTCGACTTCTTCGCCACCTCCTTGGGATCCTCTCCCTCAGGCAGCCCCGTCCTGCCATGAACGGCGCTCACGGCCATCACACAGCCGGCCAGTGCGCCGCATGTGTCGCCAAACAGCCCGATGCCGCCGCCGAAACCGGTCGCGCATTTCTTCACGGCCACGGGAAGGCCCGTGTCAACCAGCGAAAAAACGGCTTCCGTCACGCACTCGGCACAGTTGTATCCGAGAGAGAAATTTTTTCTGGCTCTCTGGCGGATTTCCTCGATTTTCTCTTCTCTTGTCATTGATCTTTCCTCCCTTTTTTCAGAATTTGTTGTCCGTTCGGTATTTCCGGACATGGAAAACTTCTTTCAGGAACTTCACAATAACCTTTTCCGGATGGATCTGTCCGGAAAAGTGTGTCCATAGAATCATCTCTTTGCAAAAATAGCAATACGGTAAAAATACGCAATATATACTTATTGCTCATAAGCATTTTTCGGATCACGATTAGGCGGCATGGTTTAAGGATTAGAGATGGGATCTCAAGTTGGCTTTCCTGTTTTTCAGGTTCAGTTTCTTCCGGATATTATCCCGGTGAACATCGACCGTCCTGGGGGACACGTTCAGCAGATCCGCGATTTCCTTTGTCGTGCGTCCCTCTCTGA
>JAUSOK010000166.1 GCA_030656035.1 Syntrophales bacterium | reverse complement strand
GGAAGATGCGATTTGAGGAGGTTTATTTTGGATGGAGCGAGAGTCGATTGAGTCAGGCGGAATCGGCGCAGATATTGGGGGTATGTGATCGGACATTTCGGCGGCATATAAATCGATACGAGGACTTGGGGATAGAGGGTTTGTCGGACAAGCGTTTGACCCAGGCCTCTTTTCGCCGTGCGCCGGTGGATGAGGTGATGGCAGTTGTTGGTCGTTATAGAAGTCGTCACCGTGGCTGGAATGTGAAGCATTTTTACAGTTGGTATCGCAAGGAGGGCGGTTCTCGCAGTTACACTTGGGTGAAGAACACGTTACAGGTAAAAGGGTTGGTTATAAAGGCTGCCAGGCGTGGCGTGCATCGGACGCGTCGTGAGCGGGCTCACTTACCGGGAATGATGCTGCATCAGGACGGCAGCAATCATGAATGGGTTCCCGGCAAGAAGTGGGATTTAATCGTGACGATGGATGATGCGAACAGTGAGCATTACTCGATGTTTTTTGTTCAAGAAGAAGGAACGGACAGCAGTTTTCAAGGGATACGTGATGTGGTTGTTACAAAGGGTCTTTTCAGTTCCCTGTACACGGATCGGGGGAGCCACTACTGGTACACGCCCAAGGAGGGGGGAAAGGTCAGCAAAACGCAGTTGACCCAGTTTGGCCGCGCGATGAAGCACCTGGGGATTCATATGATTCCTGCCTATTCTCCTGAAGCGCGGGGGCGCAGCGAGAGGGCCTTTGGAACACACCAGGATCGCCTTGTCAAGGAACTGGCTCTTCATGGGATCACCGATATGGACGTCGCCAACCGATATCTGGCCGAGGTGTATCTTCCCGCCTACAACGCCGAGTTCATGCAACCGGCCCCTGAAGAAGGATCAGTGTTTGTCTCCTGGATAGGGGAAAATATCGATGATGTCCTGTGTGAACAAGATGAGCGGACCGTCAGCGCCGACAACTGCGTCAGCTTTGAGGGAAGGAAACTGCAAATCCCGGCAAATCAATATCGTTGCCACTACGTCAGGGTCAAGGTGCGGGTCCATCGGTATCTGGATGGTTCACTGGCCATCTTTCATGGTCCGAGAAAGCTGGCTGATTACGACAGGCAAGGAAAACACAAAGAACTTAAAAAGGCAGCTTGAACGGAGTTACCCACAACCATCTCCCGCTATACTCCGTAAGGGCTGCGGGAGAATGGCTGTGGATAACTCCTGACTCTGAAAACCACTGAGGAAAGCGAATGTCCGCCGCTCACCTCCTGTTCAAAAATCAGGCTTCCCTGAAGAACAGAAAAAGCGGACAATTCATTTGCTAC
>JAUSOK010000164.1 GCA_030656035.1 Syntrophales bacterium | reverse complement strand
AGGATATGTCGCTTGGAAATGAATGATTCATGAGGGATGAGGTTTACATTTTGTGCTTGAACAGGTAAAAATACTACCCATAGCGCTTCAAAGTGTCACCTCAATCCGCAAACGCATTTAACATTCCTGCCACTTCAGCAGTTTAATAATGTTCATATTAGATGACTACAGGTCTACATAAACACCCATATTTAAACTTTGCCTTGACATTGGTTTAAGTTTGTGGTTTTTTGACGACTATGGGTACTGAAAGCAAAACAAAAATAAACCGCCTGATAAATCAGTGGACCGTCGGGACGCCCAGCGTCACCTCCTATCTTGCCGCTTCCGGTTTCGGCCGGGATCTGCTCATAAAATATAAGAATAGCGGCTGGCTGGAGCCGTTTGGACGAGGGGCGTATATACGTTCCGGGGATAAGGTGGATTGGCCGGGCGCTCTTTATACCCTTCAGAATCAGCTCTCCCTTCCTGTTCATGTGGGAGGGAAAACAGCCCTGCAATTGAAAGGATTTGCCCATTACCTGCCGGCGAGACAAAATAAAGTTTTTCTATACGGTTCTCGCGGACTGATATTACCGGCCTGGTTTAAGGAGGATCGTTTCGGTGTTAAGTTTGTTGTGACGCGGACGAATCTCTTCCCCGCGGATTGTCGGGAGGGCTTTACTGATTTCAGGGAACGTGATTTTTCGGTCAGAATATCGGCGCCGGAGAGGGCGGCCATGGAGATGCTTCATCTGGTGCCCAAAGAAGTCGGGTTCGACGAGGCCCAATTGATCATGGAAAACCTGGTCACCCTTCGTCCCGATGTTGTCCAGGGATTGTTGACGGAATGCCGCTCCGTAAAGGTAAAAAGGCTGTTTCTTTATATGGCGGAGAGACAGGAACACACCTGGTTGTCGAAGCTGGATTTATCGAGAGTCGATCTCGGGAAAGGGAAGCGGATGATCATACCGCATGGCCGGTTTGACGCGAAATATCAGATAACCGTTCCCGTTGATCGTGAAGGAATACCTGCATGATCGATACCGTTTACTTCAAACAAGCCGAATTGCTCCTGCGGATCATTCCGTTAATCGACAGAGAAGCCGTCTTCGCCCTGAAAGGCGGGACGGCGATCAATTTTTTTGTCCGGGATCTTCCCCGCATCTCCGCCGATATCCGACCCGTCTTCGAAGCCGAATTTCGAGAAATGACCTTGGAAGAGGTGACCTGCGAGGACCTGGAGAAGACTAGGGAAGAACTCGTTTCCATGATCTCAAGAGAACTGACCATTCAGGAAAAACAATTCATTGTCTCCGTCA
>JAUSOK010000151.1 GCA_030656035.1 Syntrophales bacterium | reverse complement strand
CGAACCGTTGATAAGGGTGGTCGCCAATGAACCCAGGCAATAAATACCGGTGGTCTATCGTCGCCTCCATTGCAACGTTCTGCATTCTGATCATCATGATCACCTTTTCATTCCGGCAGCAAGCGCCATTCGATCATAAGGCGCTTCTGATCAGTCTCTTCATGATAACCCTTTTACTGCTGGCGGGCCTGGGATTTGCCATAGGCATCCTTTTCCATCATTATATTCGTCCCATGAGAAAACTTGCCGAAGAAACCATTCTGATAACATCGGTCAATCCGTCACACCGCATTGATATTAAAGGCGGCAAGGAAGTCCTGCACCTCGTCCAAATCATCAATGAAAAAGCAGATCGCTTTGAGGAACTGCAAGAAAATGTATGGCACAAGATTCAGCTTGCAAAGGCGGAAGCCGAGGAGGAAAAAAATATCCTCGCGGCCATCGTGTCGGAACTACCGGAAGGCATATTGATCTGTAACGCGGAAGGCCAGATCCTGCTATACAACAAACAGGCCAAGCACTATCTTGAAGGCGATGATGAAAAGGCTTCTTATGACTCCGGCTCTGAATCATACCTCGCCCGGGCCGGCGCAGGAAACCGTTTTATCGGTCTGGGACGGTCCGTCTTCGGCGTGATCGATAAAAACCTCATCGTCCATGCACTTGACGAAATCGCTTACAAACTTGAGCGCAAAGAGGCCAATGTGACGGCGCATGTAATCGCCGTAGGCGGCGGAAGCAGGTTGCTGCGTGCTGAAGCGGTTCCCATTCTGAACCATCTCGGGCAACTTACTGGATTTGTCCTTATATTTCAGGATATTATAAAGCAGATCGAAACGGATAGCCGCGTGAGTTTTCTGATGCAATCGCTTACCAGGGGCGTCCGCACCTCTGTGGCAAGTATCCGGACAGCCATTGACGCCATCCTTGAACACCCCGAGATGGATCCTCTCCAGCGGGAGGGATTCAAAAAGATCATCCGTAAGGAAGCCCTGGCCTCAGGCGCCATCCTTGACGAAACGGCTCTGGACTATTCCTGTCATATCAAAGCCAGGCGGCCTCTTGTTCAGATGCTCGGCAAGGATTTATTAGAAACGATCAAGAGGCAGGCCGAGGACAGTCTTGGCATTAACATCAAAATTGTATATTCAAAAGACCAGGGCTGGATTAAAGTCGATTGCTATTCCCTGCTACTGGCGGTGCTTTTCGTCCTGAACCACTTGCGGGATGAAACCAGGACAGACACATTCACATGCAAGCTGGAAAGAGAGGGGAAATATGCGAATCTCGATCTGATCTGGCAGGGAAAACCGTTAAGGATTCAGACCCTGCGTGAATGGGAAGCAGAGGTCGTCGTCGGAAAAGAGGGCATTCCCTCAACCCTAAGAGAGGTGATCGAGCATCACGGGGCGAAGATGTGGCCGGCAACGCTAAGGCAAGCCGCCGGGGATGATGTGGGCATCCGGCCCCGCTCCCATGAAAATTCGATCGTTAAGTCGGGGCTTCGGCTTTTTTTACCGGACGTGGAATCGCCTGAACCGGATAGTCTCAGAAGGATAACGGTCTTACCGCAAAGCCGACCGGAGTTTTATGATTTTGACCTCTTCAACCAACCCGGCCTGACGCCTGAACTGGACAACCGTCCCTTGAGCGATCTGACCTACACTATCTTCGATACGGAGACGACAGGGTTGTTTCCAAAAGTGGGTGATGAGATCATCTCCATCGGCGCCGTGCGCATCGTCAACGGTCGCTTGCTGCGCGAAGAACTGTTCGATCAACTTGTCAATCCGCAACGCGGTTACTGGCAACCCTCCATTGAGATCCACGGCATTCATCCGGAGATGCTGGAAGGCCAGCCCACCATTGATAAGGTGCTGCCCCTGTTTCATCGTTTTGCGGAGGACAGCATCCTTGTGGCACACAATGCCGCCTTCGATATGAACATGCTCCAGATGAAGGAAGCGCTTACGGGTGTGAAATTCATCAATCCCGTGCTGGATACGTTGCTGCTTTCAGCCGTCGTCCATCCGGCCCAGGACAATCATACGCTGGAGGCGATTGCCGGACGCCTTGGCGTCAGCATCGTCGGCAGGCATACCGCCTTGGGAGATGCACTGGCAACCGCAGAAATATTTCTCAAGTTGATCCCGCTTCTGGCGAAGATGGGCATACGGACGTTTGGAGAAGCCCGGCTGGCTTCCCAAAAGACTCATTATGCCCGTTTCAAGTATTGATGGCTGAACAGGGCCTCCAGCAGGCCGCAAACCTTAAACATCGAGACGAGGAGGAGAATAAGCATGAGCATGAGCCGTGAAGCCTATCAATTTTTATCAAACCTTCGCCCCTTTTCCTTTCTGCCCGATCAGGAAGTCCAATCTATGGCTGCGGAAATGGTCACGGTGAACCATCCAAAAGACGTCTTTCTGTTCATTCAGGGCCGGTCAAAGGTCGAACACCTTCATATCTTAAAGAAGGGCGCCGTCGAGCGGTATTATCGGGAAAAAAACAAGGACTTGATGCGCGCACGGTTGCGGGAAGGAGACTTCTTCGGAGGGATTTCCATGCTTTTGCACGACGGCATCTCCGTATGCATGTTCAGAACGACCGAAGATTCCGAATTGTATTTGCTGCCCAAACGGATCTTTCTCGATATCATTTCGCGCTATCCGGCCTTTTCCGATTTTTTTACAAACATGCTTGGCAAGTGGATGCTCGATAAATCCTATGCCATGCCCATTGCCAAAACCATGCAACCGAAAGAAGAATCGCCTCAGATCTTCAACCAGCGCGTCGAAAACATTTTTTCAAATAAAATCGTTTTCTGCGGGACGGACACGTCCATCCGGGAAGCGGCGTCCATGATGGGCGACAACCGATGCAGCTCCATCCTCGTCAAAGAACCAGGCGGCGATTTTGTGGGCATCGTGACGGACCGGGATCTGAGAAACAAAGTGATCATCCGGGCGGCCTGCGACATGACGGGGACGGCATCGCAGATCATGTCTTCGCCGTTGAGCACGGTTCCGGCCCAGGCGCCTGTCTCGGAAGCGCTCATGATCATGATGATGAAAAATATCAAACACCTTGCCGTCACGGACAGCGATGAAAAGGTGATCGGTATTGTCACCAACAAGGACATCCTCGAAGCCCACGGACAGTCGCCCTTTTTTCTGCTGCGCGAGATTCATGCAGCCTCCGGCATCGAGGACCTCACAGATAAACACAGCCGAATGCCCGGATTGATTCAGAGCCTGATGAACAGCGGCGCCAAGGCCATGAATGTGGCCCGGATGGTGTCCGTCATCTCGGACGGCATATTGAACAAACTCATCGGTTTTGCGATCGATGCGTTGGGCCCGCCGCCTGTCCGGTTTGCCTTTATGATCGTGGGAAGCGAGGGCAGAAGGGAGCAGACGCTCAAGACGGATCAGGACAATGCCATCGTTTATGAAGACCCCCCGGAGGAAGCAGTAGAAACAATCAGGGCTTATTTCCTCAATTTCGGGGAAAAGGTCTGCAACTGGCTGGACCAGGCGGGATATACCTTCTGCAACGGGGGCGCCATGGCGAAAAACCCCCAATGGTGCCAACCCCTTTCGGTCTGGAAAAAATACTTTTCAACATGGATTGGAACCGCGGAACCGGAGGCTTTGATGCAGTCGAGCATTTTCTTCGATTTCCGCCGCGGCTATGGCGACATGGCCATGGTTGACGAACTGCGCAGGCATCTCTTTCAGGCCCTGGTTGAGCGTCCCAACTTTTTCCGCTATCTGGCGGAAACCACGCTGGAGCGAAAACCGCCGCTGGGCTTTTTCCGGGCCTTTGTCGTCGAATCGAAGGGAGAACACCGCGACACGCTGGATGTAAAACATCCCATGATCACGATTGTCAACTATACCCGGCTTTATGCCCTCAAGAACGGCATCGAGGAAACCAACACGCAGGAAAGGATGTACCAGATATTTCTGAAGAAAGGCCTCTCCTGGGAGGATTATCATGATTTCGAACAGGCCTACAGTTTCCTCATGCAGTTGAGGCTGACACGGCAGCTGACCGCCGTCATCAAGGAAAATGCAAAGCCGGATAATTATATCAATCCGAACAAGCTCTCGCGACTGGAGCAGACGATGTTGAAGGAAATTTTCAGACGGATCGAAAAGTATCAGGAGAAGATGGTCTTTGATTTTTGGAAATCATAACTAAAAATACAGGGCCGTCGTTTAAGCGGCGGCCCTGATTGTTCGCCCCGTCGCTCAGTATCCGAAGAGATAGATAAAACTTATAATAAAGACAAAAGAGACCACTACGCAGGCCACGGCCCTTTTCATGGGAAAACCGGTCAGCAGGTGAAGCACTTTTGTGAGCTGGTAAATAAAATAGGCCAAGGCGGCCAACATGATCAGCACAGGCAGGGGGAGGGTCGAAAAGGAAGCCTCTTGCTGTTGTAACATGCTATGGTACGTGTTGGCGGCCAGCAGAATCCCATAGGGCAAAAACGCATAGCCCACGGCAATAAACACATCGATGAATCGGGAAGCGGCGCCTCCGAGTACCTTGCCGATGCCCCACAGGAGCAGCGCAATGCCCAGTTGAGAGGCGATTACCGCCATATAGCCGAAAACGACATAAAAACCGGCTTCTGCGGCATTAATCTGGTCGGCGCCGACGACGCTCCTGAAATAGAACATCGTGAGGCCGTGGATCTGTGCGGCAGTAAAGACGATCAACGGGGAAAGCAGCAGGCTCCTTTTTTCGCGGATGCTGGCGGCGATTTTTCCATCGACGGTAACGATGTCCCATAGCCAGTTCAATAACATTCTCTTCCCTGCCTCTCAAACCTTATTTGCATTCAGGGGAACCGCGGAAGCGGTTCCCCTGAATGGGTCGGTCTATCGCACAATATTTATACAACTGTGATTTTCCGTAGCTTATACCAAAGCGAAGATGAATAAAGCAAGCATGATTATGCCGATGATGGCAGGGCCTGTATCGCCGGCATAACGCGTGCTGTCCTTTCTGATCGCATGGTCAGGCCAACCATGCATGAACTCGATCATTTTATCCGTCTTCTCGCGCGGGATCTTGGCCGCAAGAGATGGGATCCGGTTCGTGATCATGGAAACGAAGATCAGCACGACAAAGGATATGGGTACCGAGAGGACGCCGGGAAACGGCGTCGGCCCATAGGGGGCCGCTGCGAGCGTCGGACTCCAGGTAAAGGACGGATGCGCGAATTTGGCGTTAAAGGCAATCGAGAAAAATCCTCCGACCAGCATCGCTGCAATAACGCCGTATTTGTTCGCGCCTTTCCACCATACGCCCATAATGAGCGGCGCCGTAAAGACGGAAGCCGAAACAATGATGGCCCAGATGACGCTGGCCAGGGCGAAGGTGGGCGGGCTGATGGTCACAAAAATGATGGCCACGCCGGCGATAAAGATCGTGACGGGGGCCAGGATTTTCTTCTGCTTCTCCGTCAGTTCCTTGACGCCGCCGATGATGTCGTGGGCGATGCCCGTTCCGATCACCATCAGGGCGCCGGCGATGGTGGACATGCCGGCTGCGATCGCGCCGGCCAGGATCAGGGCCAGGGCCCAGTTGCCGACGAAAACGTCTGAGAGGATGAAGAGCAGCTTGTCCGCCTGCACGGCCTTGAGGGCGATCCCCTGCGTCTGGGTGTAAATGACGCCCGCAAAACCGGTGACAAAGGTCAGCACATTGACGAGACCGATCATGACGAGACCCAGCAGAAATCCTTTGCGGCCTTCGGCAATGGTCTTCGCGGAGGCCACTCTGGACAGGTAATGGGGCACCGACATCGTGCCGAAAGTCATAGAGAACAGAACGCCGATGTACCATTTGGGGCTGGCATCGTATAGAATCGAGAAGAACTTGGGGAACGCCTTCACCATGCCCTCAGTCATATTGCCGTATCCCCAGAACGGAATGAGCCAGACATCGGCGCCCATGACCTTGGCAATGGCCATGACCGGCAAAGTCATGGCGATGACGCAGATGAATCCCTGAAAGGCCTGGTTCCAGGTCACGCCGTACATGCCGCCGAACGCGACATAGCAGACCACGATCAAGCCGCCGATAAACAGGGCGGGGATGTAGGACAGGCCCAGCATCAGCTCAAAAATGTGGGCGATGCCCTTCATCTGGCTGACGGCGTACATGATCATGATGAAGATCATGAAGATAACCGAAATCAGCCGGCCCGTGTTGGTCTGAAAACGTTCGAATATATATCCGGCCGCCGTATAGGTTCCCAGTCGGCGAATGGGGCCGGAAAACGCGATGATCATGATTCCGTATCCGATCATCCAGGCCTGGGACATGATGGCCAGCAGCGACTGGATGCCCCAGATATAGGCCGTAAAACCGATGAACGTGGCCAGACTCAGGTACGATGAAACGATGGCGAAGGCGTTGACGACGGGGCCTACGGACGCCCCGGCCATATAATAGTCACCGCTGTTCTTCGTGGCGCGCTGGGCAATAATGCCCACGATGATAAACAAGACAATGGAGCCAAAAACGCTGATGATGCCCGGTATGAATAATCCTTCTCTTTCGAAACCCATGGTTACACCTCCCTTTCCGCTTTGGCCTTCTGGTCATCGAGTTTTGTCATGACAAGCACAATCCAATAGATGAAGGCAACGATTCCCACATACGCGATGGTCAACTGATACCAGAAAGGAAACGGGTATCCCCAGACGTAAACTTTAAGCAGACCCGGGAAGGGAAGCATGAACAGCACGCCCATGGCGACAAGCATGCAGACGACTGAACTGGCAACCACAACGAAAAGCTCTTTTTTATAAAGGCGATCGTTAGCTTCCGTTGCACTTGACTTTTTTTGTGTCATTATTAAACCTCCTCCTCTTTTTATTTATAATGATTAAGTTCCCACTGACTTCCTTATTTAACCTCCTTATTTTCCTGAACTCTTCTTCCTCCTCCTCCTTTCTTCTTATTTTCAGGGAGCGGTGTCAACTATAACCGATTAATATTGATGTTAATTCGGCGAATTTTGAACATTCCGGGGTAATATAGGATCTATTGTATGCCTGAAGGGGGGTCGGCGGGCGGAAAGGAGGGATTAGCAACCACCCGCCGACTGGAAAAATAACGCAAATCTATTCGGGAAGAAAAAAATCAATGCTTTGCTTGGACTTTATAATGCCATTATTTACTGCTTCCTTGTTCCTGCTTTCCTTGTTTAACACTTCATCGCTGTCATTACCGTTTATGGATAGAAAAAAATTGTACTCGTCAATCTTATCTGCCTCTTTCTTCCCTGGAGACGTTTGCGCTGATTTCTTCTTTGCTGATGTCGTCATCAGACGATTGACCTTACCCATTCAGTGTTCTTTTGCGCTTGCGCTTTAGATCGCACATTTCATGCCATTCATGGAAATGCATCGCATGAATGCCCCATGTGTGATTTATATATCCGACATTAATGATGATTTTATTTTATCTTGTGAGTAAAAAGGAAAGAAGAGAAGGATTCTCGACTGAACGTGACGGTATAACTGTTTACGAATCGCACAGTCAAAAACCGAAAAACGCGACAATGCTGAGCCATATAAGGGAAAACAGGATACGTGCTATCTTCACACGGATGGTGCGATAATCGAACACCTCCTTTCGTTCTCCCATCGAGCCGTTTACCTTGTTGAGTTCACGAATGAATTTATAGCGGGAAATGTTGAGTAATCTGGCTGCTTTGGACTTGTTACGTCCAGTCATATTGAGTGCATTTTCCAAAATGGCCTTGTTCATTTCCCGGGCCAT
>JAUSOK010000146.1 GCA_030656035.1 Syntrophales bacterium | reverse complement strand
TAACGGGATTTTTTGGCGGTTTCAAGGAGATCATAGCCCCGCACGTCGGCGAGCTGGAGGAGAACACTTCCCGGGAACTGGTCCGTCTCATGCGTCAATATGGAAAACCCATCGCGGTTCACACCTCCTTCGCCCAGGCGCCCTTCCGCTCTATGGAAATTCTAAATGAAAACGGTATATTGTTGACCCCCTCCTCGGAGCGGGCCGCGCAATGCCTGGCCTATATGGCCAAGTTCGCAACCCGGCGGGAGAAACTGGCCCTCGCCCGTCCGTTGCCCGCAATCAAGGCGGATACAGCCGCGGCAAGAACGCTGATCGAAGGGGTGAAACAGGCAGGCCGAAAGAACCTGTTGGAGACAGAGGCGAGGGATCTGCTTTCCCTCTACGGAATCGCCCTGCCCCCGGCCAAACTGGCGAAAACCCCGGACGAAGCGATCGCTGCGGCGAAGGCCGTCGGCTATCCCGTCGCCCTGAAGATTGTCTCCCCCGAGATCATCCACAAGTCCGACGCGGGGGGAATCCTCATAGACCTCGGTGACGAAAAGGCCGTCCGCGAGGGGTTCGCGGCGGTCATCGCGAACGTCGGAAAGGTCAGCCGCCCGGAGAAGGTCCTTGGCGTCCTCGTCGCGCCGATGGCGCCGAAGGGCCAGGAGTGCATCATCGGCATGATCCGGAACCCTCAGTTCGGGGCGGTTCTGATGTTCGGTCTCGGAGGCATCTTCGTCGAGGTCCTGAAGGACGTTTCCTTCCGGGTCATCCCTCCCACCGATCTCGACCTCGAGGAGATGGTCCACGAGATCAAGGGATATCCTCTCCTGGCCGGCGTCCGCGGCCAGAAGCCGAAGGATACCGGCATTCTGAAGGATATCCTGCAGAGGCTGGCCCAACTGGCGGGCGATCATCCGGAGATCGCCGAAGTGGACATCAATCCGGTCATCGTCCATGAAAAGGGGGCGTCCGTCGTTGACGCCCGGGTCATCATTACGTAATCGGGGGTGAAGGAAAAGGCAAGCCGTTTCCGCCATTCATCCCCGCTCACAGAGCGGGGCATTCTGGAGCTTTTCGTAAATCACTTTCTTTGGCTATGATCCTCTTTTCAGCTCCTGAAGGAGCTTCGGCGCTGCGTCATAGAGGTCGCCGACGATGCCGAAATCGGCGACGCCGAAAATAGGGGCGTTTTCATCCTTGTTGACGGCCGCGATCACCTTTGCGTTGCGGATGCCGGTGACATGCTGAATCTGACCCGAGACGCCGAGGCCGAGATAAAGATCCGGCTTGATCTGTATGCCGGAAAGCCCGATACAGAGTTCTTGCGGGAGCCAGTGATTCTCCTCGGAGATCGGCCGCGTACAGCCGATCTCGCCGCCCAGCGCGTCGGCAAGCTGCCGGGCCAGGGCCAGATCTTCGGGCTTCTCAAATCCCCTTCCCACGGCAATAACCACCTTGGCTTCGGTAATGTCTCTGGTTTCCCGTGTCCTTACCTTTCGTTCAAGGACTCTGACACGGGACGGCGGCGGCGCCGGAAGTTTCCGGATATGACCTTCCCGTCCGGCTTCTGCGGTGACCGGCTCAAAGGTCCGCGGCGGAATCGTGGCCATGACGGGCCGTGTGAGGCAGGTTACTTTCTGGATGGCGGCACCGCCGTAGGCGATACGCTCCATCTCCAGGTTTTTTCCGCCCTCGTCATAATTCAGGGCAATGCAACTGCTGCAGAGTCCCGTCTCAAGACGGGCGGCAATTCGGGCGGCCAGTTCCTTTCCTCTTGGCGTGGCGGCGCACAGAAACACGTCGGGATCGGCTGTTTTTGCCTCTTCCACGATCACCGGGAGGTAGGCCTCACAGGACTGGTCAGCGGCCAGCGGGGGGAGCAGCAGGACCTCATCGGCGCCGTGGGCGATGTAATCCCGGGCCGCGTCGGGATTGCCCGGGAGCAGGGCGGAGACGGCCGTCCCCGTTTTTGCGGCAAGGCGCCGGCCGATATTCAGGAGCTCCAGGGCTTGTTCACGTTTTTCCGCAAAAATCCAGATTCCAGCCATTGCTTTTTCTCCTTAACTGATCACCGCTTTTTTGCGCAGCGCATCGACAAACCTTGTGATCTCTGCGGCCTCTGTTCCAAATTTTTCACAGATCCGGTCCATCCGCGCCGCCGTCATGCCGACGGTCTGCAAGCGGGCTCCGCCCAAGGGAGCAAGATCCCCTTTCCTGATGGTCATGACCGGCTTCTTGGAAGCCGTCAGCGTGTCCTTGACGCCGGGGATGCGGGGCACATTGATTTCCGGCAGGACTGTCACGAGCGCCGGCAGGGGGGCGGCAACGATCTCAATTCCCTCTTCGACGCGGCGTTCAGCAACCACCTGTCCTCCATCGATATCAACCTTCTGCACGAAGGAGATGCAGGGAATCTCGAGATGTTCTGCCAGGCGCGCACCAACCTGTTGCGCATAAAGGTCGCTGGAGCCCTCGCCGCAGAGGATCAGATCGTAATTCACGATTCGGGAACGGATCACGTCTGCCAGGATGGCGGCCGTCTGGGAAGGTTCAAGTTTGTTAAAGTCTGCATCGGCGATGAAGCAGGCCTGGTCGGGTCCCCGGGAGAGGGCGTCCTTGACGCCTTTCGTCGCTTCAGGCGTCCCGACCGTCATGGCGATCACACTTCCCCCGTGGCTGCCCTTGAGGCGGACAGCCTCTTCGATGGCATTGCGGTCATAATCGCTGATCTTGTAATCCACCGAGGAGAAGTCCAGATCCCCGGAAAACCCTCGCCGGATGTAGGCCTCATCAATGACCCATTTGAAACAGGCGATGATTGTAGGCATAGTCGCACCCCTCCCTCGTTAATTAATTAACGCTCTCTGAAAAGTCAATGTGCCAATAACGACGGCTTCGTAAAAAAGTTCCGCAGGCAAGGCGCGCAAATCCTGAGGAGCGAGGCGTACTTTGGCGTACGCCGCAGAGACGAAGGATGCCGCGCAACGCAGCATCCGGACTTTTTACGAAGTCGTCAATTAACGCAGGACATTTCCGGAGATAATCATGCGCTGGGCCTCCGAGGTGCCCTCGTAGATTTCTGTAATTTTGGCGTCCCGCATCAGACGTTCCACTTTCGCGCCTTTGCAGTAGCCGTATCCGCCCTGAATCTGGACCGCTTTGATCGTATGCCGCATCGCCGCTTCCGATGCAAACAGTTTAGCCATGGAGGCTTCCTTGCTGAAGGGCTGTTGCTGGTCCTTGAGCCAGGCGGCGTGGTACGTGAGGAACCGGGCGGCGGCCAGATCCGTCGCCATATCGGCGATCATCCATGAAATGGCCTGCTGTCTTGCGATCGGAGCGCCGAACTGCACCCGTTCCTTGGAATAACGGATAGACTCGTCCAGGGCAGCCTGAAGAATTCCGACGGACTGGGCGGCAATTCCGGTCCGGCCGTGGTCGAAGCCGGTCATGGCCATGGCCAGGCCCGCGCCTTCCTTGCCCAGCAGGTTCTCCCTGGGCGTCCGGCAATCCTTGAAAACCATTTCAGAGGTCTGGGAAGACCTCAGACCCATCTTGTTGAAATGTTCACCTGCCTTCATGCCCGGAGTGTCGCGCGGGATGATAAAAGCGCTCATGCCCTTGCGGCCCGCCGCCTTGTCCGTCCAGGCAAAGACGAGATAGGTGCCGCCCGTGGGGCCGTTGGAGGTGAAGGTTTTCGTTCCGTTGAGGACATAGTCGTTCCCGTCGAGGACGGCGGTGGTCGTCGCCGCCATAATGTCCGTGCCGGCGCCCGGTTCGGTCAGGACGAATGCCCCCAGATTCTGCCCTTTTGCCAGCGGGATCAAGTACTTCTGTTTCTGCTGCTCGTTGCCAAAAAGCAGAATCAGCATGGCGGCGATGCCCACATGGATCGAGACGGTGAACCCAGTGGAGGCGCAGGAGCGCGAAAGTTCCTCCACGGCAATGACATGGGTCAGGTAATCCGCCCCGGCGCCGCCGTATTCTACGGGAATCGGCATCCCCAGCCAGTCCCCTTCGGCCAGCTTCTGAAACAGCTCGGCCGGGTGGCGGCTGTTCTCGTCAATCTCCACGGCGATGGGATCCACGTACTTTTCCGCAAATTCCCGCATGTTCTTGCGAATGAGTTCCTGTTCTTCGGTCAATTTAAAATCCATGATCAACCTCCTTATGATTGTATTGTAATGATCTTTCTTATCCGAAGCGGAACTGGACGCCCGTTCCCCCCTCGGGATAGCTCCATTCCAGTACATCCGTCCCGCAGGCGATCCGGCAGGTTCCGCATTCCAGACAGCCGTCGATGTTCAGCACAACACCGCCTTTGTCCGCTGTACTGTATAGACCGGCGGGGCAGATATTTATCGCCTGCTGCAAGCGGGGGTCTTTTTCCATACCGGGCTTGATTTTGATATGGGGTTCCCCACCGGGCTTGAAGATGTCCAGTCCGAGTTTCGCTTTTAACGCTGTGGAATCACTCATATTTTTGAAACATCCCGCAGGTCTTTCAGTTGCGACCACATCTCCGTCAGGGTAAAGACCTTTCTCATGGTCGGATATAACCGGTCCTTGGGGCCGGGCGGCACGCGATAGATCTGTCCCATGAGATCGCCGACGAGCTCCGGATAGTGATTGATGAATCGAGGGTTTCCCAATACCGCGGGCGTTTCCTGGAAGTTCTTAAAATCTTTCAAAACGAAGCTTTCCTCCAGAAATTGTTTGTATATCGCAAGGGTTTCGCTGTTGAAATTCCTTGCCGCACTCGCCCGCAACACGGCCTGTGCGGCATAGTATCCTGAGGCGAGCGCATATTCCATCCCGCGGACGGTAAACCCGATATTTAACGCCAATCCGGCGGCGTCCCCCGCCACGAGCATGCCGTTTCCATACAGAGGTCCCAGCGCTTTGTATCCCCCTTCCGGAATCACGTGGGCGGCGTATTCCAGTGTCGTTCCACCCCTGATCAGCGGGGCGATTTCCGGGCGTTGCTTGAAGGCATCAAGCATGGCAGGCGCGTCCGGCGCTGATCCCGCTTCAAGGAGCGACTGGACGCCGATGACGACGCCGAGACTGATGCTCTCCTTATTCGTATAGAGAAATCCGCCGCCGAAAAGGCCACGGGTCGCCTCTCCGATGAACAGAAGCGCCGCGCCTTCGTTTCCTTCGAGGTGGAAACGGTCGTTGATCACTGCGGGATCAAGGGCAATCACTTCTTTGAGCCCCACAGCATAATCATGGGGAGAGCCGGGCGTGCGGAGGCCGGCCTTTTCGGAGACCAGGGAAAGGACGCCGTCGCAGGCAATGACAACATCCGCCCGCAGTTCGTCGCCTCCGGCGAGCACGCCGACGATCTTCTCATCCTCCTTAATCACTTCATCGACCCGCACCTTGGTCAGCAGCATTGCGCCTTTTGCTTCGGCCTGCTCCGCGAGCCAGCGGTCGAATTTTGCGCGCAGAATGCTGTAACTCTGGTGAGGTTCCGCCCGCAGTTCATTGCCCGCATAACCAATGCTGACGGAGTGATTTCTGGCCATCAGGACGGCGCCTTCGCGAACGATAAACCGCTCCAGGGGGGCTTCATCCCACAAATCCTGAAAAAGATCTCGGATCGGGTTCACGTAGAGGCGGCCGCCCGTGACATTCTTGGCGCCGGGGTAATCGCCCCTTTCCAGCACCAGGACTTCCAGTCCGTTTCCGGCCAGCGTATAAGCGGCAGCCAACCCGGCCAGACCGGCGCCGGCGATGATCACATCGAATTTTTCCACCTTCGGATGGCCCCCTCAGATAAGACTCAAAAAACCGCCCCAGACATACCGCTTTTCCGCCCGAAGTGCAACCGGAAAACGGACAGCAAGGACATTCTTACCCGTTGTCTCCGGGGAGAGCGGCAGGAGGTACAATCTGATAGTATTTTTCGGGAATCTGCGGTTCCGACAGCACGGCCAGATTGGGTACGGGATAACGATAAGCGCCGCGGCTTCTTATATACTTCAGCCCATCCATGATCTGACCAAACTTCTGGTATGGAATCGCAAAGGACATCTCATGGTCCTGCGTTCCGGCAAAGATTCTTTCCCCGGGGCCAGGAACCATGTAGGTGCAATCGCCGGACTGGAGGACTCCGGCGATCCAGAAGGAACAGCCGTACCGACCGCTGCTTGACGACCGGATGCCGGGTCCCTGCCGGAAATTAGCCCCCTGGATGAGCGCCACGATCTGAGCTGGATTCCCATAAGCCACGACCAGATCGGGGACAAATTCGCACCGGTTGAGTGGCGCAAGCCAGATTTCATGATAAATATCGACCGGCCACCGGGGATACGAAGCCTCCATGATCTTCATGCACCCTGGATCGTCCTGGTAGAACTCGCCGAGCCCCCCCTCCAGAAAACGATCGGGGGCGATGTGTCCCATAAAAACGCGGGGAAGCGGGCAGGCATGGTCATCATTTCCGAAAGCCATGCTCCAGCCGATGGTTCTCGCAAGCGTCATCCCCTGACAGACGGCCAGACGCTTCCCCACCTGGGCGAGGGGACGACGAAACTTCTGCGGGGTTGCATCACCTTTTTTTGCAAGCTTCACCGCAACGGGAACCGTCGCGAAGCGGCAGTGCTCCTGAAGGACCTCATAAAGTCTGCTTGATGCCTCATTCATAGTTGCGCTCCTTTGCTCATAAAGTTTCTGCATCTGACTATTTCTTATCGGCGTTCTCAACAATTTTCACTGGATGGATCTTTCCACGGAAGCGCGCCCATAGAATCATCTATCCGCCAAAATAGCAATACTGTAAGAATACGTAATATATGCTTATTTAGCATAGGTATTCCCGGGACATGCTTCAGCGGCGTGGTTAGAGATAGTCAGACAGAAGCAGCGCGGTTACTGGGTGTATGTGAACGGACGTTTCGTCGACACATCGATTTTCACAGGCGTCATCTCTTGAAGGATACCCCATAGGATACAAGGATGACTAAGAGGATCATGCTGAAGAGAAGCAGTCCGATCAGGAGGCGGCGCCGGTAAAGAAAGGCTCTGAAGTGCGCGGTCGTGACGACGTCCTGTCTGACATCAAACAGAAAAGCCGTGAGCAGATACAGGGCAAAGAAGGCCGGACCGAAAAGCATCATGAACCAGGCGATGGCGCCGGCCTGGCCGATGCTGTCTGCAATCTGCCGGAAATATCCGGTATTTATGATAAAGAGGCCCGTTGTCAGGAGCCACAGCAATGCGTAAATGATGCGCAGGTGAAGCCGTTTCACCGGATACGACCAATTAAGGCAAAAGATTTCTTGCACGATTCCACTTTGCAGACTGAGAAAAACGTGGTAGACACCCGCCATTCGAATGGTTCGTTTTTACTGATGTTTATAAGGAAGTCATGAAAGATCATCACGTATTTCTGAAGCCCTGGGGCGAGATCCGGGCACAGGACTGGCACGATTGGAAGTGGCAGTTCAAGAACCGCCTCCTCGGGCTTGTTCCGCTTGCCGGTGTATTCGGCGATTTTCCGTCACAAATGCGGGAGCTTCAGACCGTCACGGCCCGATACCCCTTCAGCGTCACGCCTTACTATTTCTCTCTGATCAATGCGCCGGATCAGCAGGACCCTCTGCGGCGTCAATGCGTTCCCGATTTACAGGAAATTCAATTTTCTTTGGGCGG
>JAUSOK010000145.1 GCA_030656035.1 Syntrophales bacterium | reverse complement strand
TCGCATAGTTTTCAGTAAATTAGTCGCCTTCCTTGTAAGCCCCGATTCTACATGAGGTTTACGAAAAGCGCCATTCATCCCCGCTCTGTGAGCGGGGATGAATGGCGGATGCTGTTCGCGCAGGCTAAAGCCTGCGTCTACGAAATTGCAGGGATTGGGACTTTTTTTCAGGAACGCGTCAAAGTCGTTCCTTTAAATTCACTGAGTTTTGATTTCTGTGTTTTTTCTTCCATTTCCCGACTGATCATCCGAAAATCCTCCGAAGGAAATGCGTCAGGTTGAATGCCGGCTTGTCCCAGGGCGGCGTTGATTGCAATTGTCAGAAAGCCGACCGCTTCCGGCAGGGAACAATTTTTCGTGGCCTCAACAGCCAGAGCGATTTTGTGATGCTTCGTCAGGGCATAATAGGTCAGGGAACCACGCTGTTCCACGTGCCGGGATTTGCGGCCGCTTGTCTCCGTATTATTTACGAGAAAGTGGTAGCTCCTGTTTTTGATCCGATCGTTGGACCGCCGGCAGACCTTTTGTGCGAAACGTCCCGGTTCCAGTTTTTCACCGTTGGGCAGGTGATAAATGGGCGTGTCAATGACATTCGATTGCCCCCACCTCGATGGATTTCGCTGCCGTGAAATCCATTTGGGCGCATAAAAATCATATGCCTGGTGGAGATTGATGACGTAATCGGCGCGCTGGATCAGCGATTTTGCAAGGTCAACCACCTTCGCATCCGGGTTGCACCGTGACGTTTCTTCCGACAGATCGAAGAGGCGGTTCATGTCGCCCCCCAGCCCCTGCCTTTTCCTGTTGGCGATGGCCACGGCATTCAGGCGCGGCACCACAATCAGATTTCCCGCCCTGATTTTGAGACGGGTGAAGCGTTCGGCGGCCAGGTAAGCGGCTGCCTCATCGCCATGAATACCGCCAAAAACAAGTAAAGTGGAGCCCTTTCCCCGTCCGGAGATAAAGTGGACCGTTACTTCCTGACTGGCTTGCGCGAAGTAGATCTTCTGCTGGTAAGCGGGAGCAGGAAGGGGCGTCGTTTTCTCAGCGAACGGATACTGGCGGATCGACAGGAAAAGAAAAACGGTCAGGATGGAGAAAAAAACTATAGCCGTGTTTCGCCGATAATTCGCCATCCCGCCTCTCCTTTTTTCAGATAAAAGAGCTTCCTGGAATCACTTGTAAAGTTACTGGAGCGGTACCGCTGTGTAAAGCGGACGACGGCAATCTGCCCGCTCTTTTCCTGGAGGAGCAGGATCGCTTGGTTTTCGACTGCAATACGGATGAATTTCTTGCCTCGGTTTACTTTTTCTTTCTGCCGTTTAAAGGACTGGTAATTCATCCCATCGCTGTTGATAAAATCGGAAGCGTAATATTTCATGAACTTATTGGTATTTCCGCTTTCCCAGGCCTTTCCCCAGGATTTCATGAACGTGCCCAGCTCCTCTGCCAGTTGCCGCTGACGGGTCAGTTTGGTCAACTCCAGCCGGTTGACGATGACAATGGGGGTGCCGCTGGCTTTGAGCAGTTCCGACAGCTCCCTGAGCACATCATTGCCTACCGCAATGCAGCCGCTGGTGTTCTGAAGCTCCTGTTCGCCGAGGCTCTTGGTGGGGGTATGACCGTGCAGCCAGATTCCGGTCCCATCCTTCCGGGCCTTGCGGTCCATGAAATTCGGGTAATTGAGCACGAAAGCACCTTGGCCGTATTTTTCCGGAAGTTTTTTCCCGGGGATGTAGCGTAGGAAAAAGTAGTTGCCCACGGGGGTGGCGAGATCCCCCTCCCTCTTTTTGTCGAGACCGTTGGCGCCGACGATGCATGGGTAGCTTTTCAGAAGTGCGAATCGGTTGTCGATATTGCGGAACAGGCGCAGGGCTTTCTGGTCTTTCTCACAGATGAGCAGATATTCGCCCGCTTCGGCCAAAATAAAGGGATGGGGACCTTCATCGGCGGCAATGGTCAGACCGGCCGGAATAATGGCCGGCGACGGTTTCACCGTTGTGGTTCCCGGCGGAGGACGGACGGTCGCCGGCAACGCTGCGGGGGTTTTGGGTCCGGGGACGGCGGCGGTCGGAGGGGGCGCCGTTCGCTGCTTCAGGGCAATATCCGGTTTCGCTAAGGGCTCTCCGTGACGCGGGGTAAAGGTCATCCACGTTTTTTTGAGCCTGAGCCAGCTCCGTGAAGGCCTTTTTCAGATCCCCCCGGGCCATGGCCAGGTGAATCTGATCCAGCGCTTTCCTGGTTTCCTGAATCTGGCTCAGAAGAAGATCCCGCTGCCTTTTATCCTTCACATGAAGATAGGAAAGCGCGAAGATGGAAAGAAGGAGGACGATGATCAGTAAAAGCCCGATTAATGCGGCGGGACGGGCGGAATTGATTTGTTTTTTAAGAAACGGCTGTCTCATCGCGTTTTCTGAACACATCGTTTCAAGGATTCGGAGCGCTTTTGGAGGGTATTTCGACTATTTTTTTAATTTTGTCAAGAGCTGGAATGCCGGTCATTGCGTTACCCCCGAAAAACAATGAAAATATGTGAGCAGCGAGTCGAACGGAAGCCGGTTTTTAATCGGCCTCCGTTGATGGATCAGCGCCTTGCCCTTACTTTTTTATCGCCAGATAGCCTTTGGCCAGATGGGTGTTGACATGGACCACCCCCTTGTTCAAGTCTTTCAAAGGATATTTCTCCGTGATTTCAGGCATCCTGTCGGCCTGCTCCTGCGTGCTGACCACCGATCCGACCGGCACATAACGACGATCCGGAATTTTAACGCCCATGAGGATGACGCCGGGCTCAATCACACAGCCCGACCCGACAAAGGAGCGGAAAACGAGGACCTTCATCCCCACAAACGTATCATCCAGTACGACGGCCGGCCCGTGAATCTGCACCTGATGGGCCAGGGAAACCCGATTCCCCACATAGACCGCGTATTTCTTTCCGTTGACCTCAAAGAGGTTTTTTTCAATGGGGTTGCCGTTCATCTCCGTTTCGAGGGCATGAATCACAACGCCGTCCTGAACATTGGAATTGTCGCCCACATGCAGGGGCTGACCTTCATCGCCGCGGACACAGGCCGTGGGTGAAACCATCACGTTTTTACCGATGAATACATGGCCGATGACGGCCGCCAGCGGATGCACATAAGCCGTCGGGTCAATGACCGGATCAAACACTTTTGCCGAAAAATCCGCCAACACATTCTTTTCAATCATATTCAACCTCCCGGTGGATTATAGGTTTCTTTTTGCCTTTTCCTGCTGCAGAAGGTCCTGCCAGACCCGATCAACGATGCGCCGGGTTTCTTCCAGTGTTCCCTGATTCCTGATTACGATCTGCGCGAAGGGCAGCTTGTCGTCAATGGGCATTTGAGATTTAAGCCGACGCAGAGCTTCCTCTCGACTTAAACCGTTTCGCTGCATGAGGCGGTCCGCCTGCTCTTCCTCAGAAACATAGATGAGCATAACCAGATCAAACACGGGCTGCATCCCTTCTTCAATCAGCAGCGGAACGTCCGACAGAATGATCGCATCGGGTTTTATCTCCTTGATTTCCTGCGTTCGGCAACACCAGGCGGCAAAGACGGCGGGGTGAACAATGCTGTTGAGTTTGGCCCGTTTTCTTTTATCCTTGAAAACAATGGCCCCCAGTTTTGTGCGGTTAATCGTTCGGTCCGGATGCAGAATTTCAGATCCGAAATAGTCGGCGATCTGCTGCCAGGCTGGCTGATCCGGTGCCACGACCGCATGCGCCAGCCGGTCAAAATCGATATGAAAGGCCCCCCTTTCCGCGAACAGCCTGGCCACCGTTGATTTTCCGCAGGCAATACCGCCCGTCAATCCCACATTCAGCATGCCGCCGCTTCTAACACAAAAGGCAGTATTTTATCAATTGATTTTTATCCTCATGGCATTCTTCCCGTGGCTCATAATTTTTTGACAGAGACAGATGATTCGTGTAGAAATACATAAGACATTTGCGCTAACTTGATCACGGATTCATGGAGTTAAATTAATGCGAAAAACCGACGCCTATCTGATGGAAGGCAAAGAAGAAACATTCCGCCTGGAGGTAAAGACCATACCGAATGAGGTCCGCAGTCAAGCTCTCTGGTGCGGCATAAGGCCAGGACTGCGCGTCCTTGACGTGGGATGCGGACCGGGGAAGACGACCGCCATCCTGCATGAAATGATCCAACCGGAAGGCACGATTATGGGCATCGATTATTCCGAGGAACGAATCTCCCACGCCAGAAAGCATTATGGCGGCAAACCCGGAATCGATTTTTCCGTTTGTAATTTGCGGGAGCCCTTGGACAATATCGGCAAGTTCGATTTTATCTGGGTCCGCTTCGTTTTGGAGTATTACCTGGCAGAAAGCATTGACATTGTCGGTCATTTGAAAAATGCCTTAAAGCCGGGCGGCGTGCTGTGTCTTCTCGATCTTGATTATAATTGCCT
>JAUSOK010000136.1 GCA_030656035.1 Syntrophales bacterium | reverse complement strand
GCAGAAAGAAAAGCGGCAAGACCGTCGACCGGCGGGGATGGATGGTGGGGATAAAAAACGCAGATTTTTTTTGGGACCGGATCCCTGTCGTTACACTCCTCACCACAACGGTGAAAAACATGTATCATATGGAAAATTATAATGTCCTCGAGGGAGAGGTCAAGGCTGGACCGGATCTTTTATGTCGCGTCCAGATACAGGTTTTTCGCGAATCCGACGAAGAGGCAACATGATGACAAGGAGCTGCAGGATTTCGCGCCTTGCATCCGTGCAGTTTTGAACAGCCCGGGAAACGATGCAATGACGACGGTAAAAGACCCTATCAAAAGAGGTGTGTTCCTTGCGGCGATGCTTTTTTCCTGTTTTTTCATGCCGGGCTGGGCGGCAGGCTGGGAAGAGGTTCAAAGGGAAGCGGCGAAGATCACGTCCATCAACGCCCGCTTTACCCAGTCCAAACATATGAGCATTCTTGCCAGGCCCCTCGTATCCCAGGGGCGTTTCTATTTCCAGGCCCCGGACTCGGTCCGCTGGGAGTATACGTCCCCCGTCAAAAGCATCCTCCTCATGAGCAGTGGCGGGATTAAAAGGTACACCTTGGGGAGCCGAGGGCTGGTGGAAGACGCCACGGGGTCCCTCCAGTCGATGCAGGTGGTCCTCCGGGAGATCAGCCGATGGAGCCGGGGCCGGTTTACAGAGAATGAGCATTTTTCAGCGACCCTGAAGGGGGGGAAAGAACCGAAAATCATCCTGGCGCCGAAGGAAAAGGGTATGGCGAAGATGATCTCGCGCATTGTCATCTCCCTTTCATCAGACAGGCCGGGAGTTTTGGAATCCGTGGCCATCTTTGAGAGTGAAGGAAATCATACCCTCTTTGCGTTTACCGACGTGGTGATTAACGTGCCTCTCGATGAATCATTGTTCCGGAAGCCCCAATGATAACCCGACCCATGATTCCAGCCGGGGCCGCCCTGTTCCTGCTGACGCTCCTTTTCACCTCATGCAGCACGCTTCCCGCCATCAGGTCCCTCGATGCGGCAGGGACGCGGGCTGCCGCAGAGCGCTGCCGCCGGCCATTCCTCGATGCGCCTCATCGTTTCGTTCATGCCATCGAGGCGGGAATGCCGGAGGGGACCATGGGAACGGTACTGGGCGTTACCCTCTTCGATCCCCCATCGGGGATTGTGCACAGTGCGGTCCTCACGCTCGAGGGCTTTGTCCTCTTTGAAGCCCGGTACGACAAGGGCGTGGAGGTGTACCGGGCGGTCCCGCCCTTCGACGCCCCGCGTTTCGGAGAGAATATGATCGACGATATCCGCCTCATCTTTCTGGCCCCGCAAGGACGGCTCCTCCATGCGGGGGCGCTGGAAAACGGCGCCGCCGCTTGCCGTTACGAAGGTCCTCGGGGCCAGACGGTCGATGTGATTGTCCGTCCGGACGACGCCTGGGAGATCGTAACATACGGCGACAATAACGAATCGCTGCGGATGGTTGAGGCCTTTTTCGTAAAAAACAGGATCCCGGAGGCTGTGGAGTTGACAGGCTTTCTCACGGTGGATTACAAGCTGCGCATGACGCTCATCAGCGCCGAGCCTATCAGCCCCGAGGATGTTAAGAAGCATTAACATGAAATTTAAACTCATCTATCCAAAATGGCGGAAACTCGACTCCCAGACGGAGTTTCACCTGCCGCCCCACGGCCCGGTCGTCTTTGCCGCAACGCTCCCCGATGATGTGGACATCGCATTTACGGATGAAAATGTGGAAGCCGTCAACTTCGACGATGCCCCGGATTTCGTCGGCATCTCCATGATGCTCACCAGCCAGGTCAAGCGGGGTTGGGAGATCGCCGACGCCTACCGGGAGCGGGGGATCAAGGTTATCTTCGGCGGCATCGCCGCCATGCTCCATGCCGAGGAAACCATGGAACATGCCGACGCCGTCTTTCTTGGCGAGGCGGAAGGCCGGATGGGGGCCGTCTTCGATGACTTTATAAACGGCCGCCTCAAAGAGAGCTATGATTTTCTGCTGGATTTTCCCCCCACGGAATCCATCGGACCGGCGCGACGCGCCATCTTGAACCGCGATCTGTACTGCTACAAGGGGGTGCAGATGGTCGACCTCGCCCATGCCTCCCGGGGATGCCGGTTCAACTGCTACCCCTGTTGCGTCAGCTACCTGGGGGGCAGGACATTCAGACCCCGACCCTATGACCGGGTCGTGGAGGAACTGGCGGGCATTGATAACAACCGGCTTTTTCTGGTGGACAATTCCCTGGCCCAGGATAAGGAATGGGAAATGGGCCTCTTTCGGGAGATGATCCCTCTGAAGAAGAAATGGTGCTCCCATCCCATCGAGGATGATCCCGCTGTTCTCGATCTGGCCGCCCAGGCCGGGGCATGGTATGTCTATCAGGCCATCTTTGACACATCCGATTATATCCGGGAACGGATCCGGCGCTACCATGACCACGGCATAGGGGTGGAGGGGACGATCCTTCTGGGCCTGGATCACCATACAGAGGACTATATCCGGAGGCTGATCGACTTTCTGCTGGAGGTGAAACTGGATGTTGCGGAATTCACGATATTGACCCCCTTTCCCCATACGCGGGCCTTCGATGACTTCCACCGGGAAGGCAGGATCATCTCCTATGACTGGAATGACTATACCTGCGACCGCGTTGTCTTTCAGCCGCGACACCTGTCGCCCGAGCGGCTTCAGGAGTTGTATTATCACGCCTGGGAGACCTTTTACCGGGATGAGCCCCAGAACTATAAGATGTTCAAGCTCCTCAAGAAGGTCATCGAACGGGAGAAGGCCGACAACACCTTCAAGCATCGCCGGCGGGATCTCATGAACCGGACATTCGGAAAATGACGGATTTCAGGAAGGAATGGAAAAAATGGGCAGGCAAACAGTTGTGACGGTCGGGGAGGGGCATGTGCCTCTGAAGGAGATTGTCGCTGTCGCCTTGGGCAAGGCAAAGGTCCGGATCAGCAAGGACAGGCATTTCATTGACAAAATGCGGCAGACCCAGGCCATGGTGCTTAAGGCCGTCGAGAGCGATGTGGTCGTATACGGCGTGAACACGGGATACGGAAAATCATGTGGGAAACGCGTTAAGGCCGCCGCGAAAAAATTTGCGAGCCCCCTCGCCTTTCACGGGTGCGGGACAGGCGATCCTATCGGCATCCCGGAGACCCGGGCCGCCATGTTCTGCCGCATGCTCTGCCTGGCCAAAGGTTATTCCGGCGTGTCCCTGGAACTCCTTGAACAGCTCGCGGCCTTCCTCAATCTCGGTATTACACCGGTCGTCCCCTCTGAGGGCTCCGTCGGCGCATCCGGTGATCTGACCCCCATGTCCTATATCGCCGCCTCCCTGGAGGGGAAGCGGGAGGTCTTTTACCGGGGCAAACGCATGTCTGCCTTAAAGGCTTTGGAAATGACGAAGCTGTCACCCTATACCTTTGGCCCCAAAGAGCCTCTGTCCATGATCAACGGCACATCGACCATGACGGGGATTGCCGTCATGGCGGTCAGGCGGGCCTGGAAAATCCTTCATGCCGCCGTCTGCGCCACCGCCCTGAGCGTCCATGCCTTCAAGGGAAAGGTCCATCACTTCCATCCCTTGATCGGCGAGGTAAAACCCTTCCCCGGACAGATTTTCGTCGCCTGCCGTTTGCGGCATCTGCTGGAGACAAAAAGCGACCTGTCCGACCTTGAAGAGAGCAGCCAGGACGCGCTGCAGGACCCCTATTCCATCCGCTGCACGCCACAGATTACGGGGATCTTGTATGACGCTCTGGAGTGGATCGGCAAATGGGTGGCCACCGAGGCCAACAGCTCCAACGACAATCCCCTGTTCGCTCCCGAAACGGGCCACCAGTTCATGAGCTGCAATTTCTATGGCGGGCATATCGCCTTTGCCATGGACGCCTTGAAATCGGCCGTGGCGGCCATCGCCGACATGTCGGACCGCCAGATACTCCTCCTTGTCAATCCCCAGACCAACCGGGGGCTCCCGGCGGATCTCGTCGGCGC
>JAUSOK010000135.1 GCA_030656035.1 Syntrophales bacterium | reverse complement strand
AAAAACAAATGACATCTCAACATGATTTAGGTTATTGATAAGTGGCAGTCAAATAATCTGGGATCTCTTTTTTCACAGAGGTTGACAAAATGGACAAAGAACTCATAAAAACTTACCGGTTATTTCTTAAAGACAGTATCCGCAAGGTCATCGATTTTTCTCAAACTGATCAGAACAGAGGAATTGCGCCTCCTCCAATTGAAAAACCATATCCACAAGATGCCAAACGAATTGACCTTCCCAAATATGATCAGTTGAAGGATATCGGCAAGATCGATCTTAAAACGGCGATCAAAAACCGTGAAAGTCATAGATCGTATAGCCATCAACCTTTATCCATTGAAGAATTATCTCTCCTCTTGTGGGCTACCCAGGGAATAAGGCAGAAGCTTGATTCCGGCCATGCTTTAAGAACGGTCCCCTCTGCTGGTTGTCGACATGCCTTTGAAACGTATCTCTGTGTCCTGAACGTTCAGGATCTCAATCAGGGAATCTACCGTTACCTTCCCCTTGAGCATCAACTCCTTTTTGAATTTACTGAGGAGAATCTGAATGAAAGAATCCGTCATGCTGTTCTTGGTCAAAGCTATCCTGGGGTTGCGGCGGTTACATTTATCTGGACAACCATCCCCTATAGAACGGAATGGCGCTATGAAATTGCCGCTCATAAGGTCATTGCAATTGACGCCGGTCATGTCTGTCAGAATCTTTATCTTGCCTGTGAAGCTATTGGAGCCGGTACCTGTGCTATAGCCGCTTATGATCAGGAAGCGATGGACAAACTTCTCAGAATTGACGGGCAGGATGAATTCACGATTTATCTTGCCTCTGTCGGAAAAAAGCTTTAATAATCAAAAAACACGAAAGATTACTCTAACAACCAGGAGGACCCACACAATGGCTACAAACCTACTCGATTTAACCGCGGAGATCGTTAGCGCCCATGCATCAGTGACCGAAATGACGTCGGATGACCTTTTGAAGGAACTCAAGATGGTCTATGCGACGCTGCAGGCACTTGAAAAAGGCGAAAAACCCGTAACAGTCGAAAGATCAGTCAAGGAACCCAAGAAGCGATCCAAGAAAACGCAGGAACCTGCGGAGCCGGTAGCTGAAAAGGCAGAAGAAAAACCTGCTACCCCCCCGGCGCCGGCTATGACCATTTTAGAAGCATTCAAGCCGGATCAGGTTGCCTGTATGATTTGCGGAAAGACAGGCATGAAAACCCTGAAACGTCATCTCGCTACGGCTCATAATTTGAAGCCCGGTCAATACAGAAAGCAATTCACTATCCCCAAGGATCAGCCGTTGGCAGCCACAGAATATGTTGCAAAGAGACGTCAGGCTGCTCTGGACAGGGGATTAGGAGCTAAGCTGGTTGCTGCAAGAGCGGCCAAAAAGGCAAAGCAGGCAGGGGAATAAAACGTACTGCAGTGCGGAAAATGGACTCATAAAAGCCCTCTGACGAAACCGGAACGTCAGGGGGTTTTTGCTGTTCAGGGAGGAGCGTTATTTTCCCGTTCCTCTTGTTCCCATGTCTGAAGGGTTTTCCTGGCAATTCTTCTCTTTCGGTAATACCCGTAAATAAAAATGAGCGTGATGACAAACCAGAATGTTGTAGCGCTGGTGATCAGGGGTATCCAGGAAACCCTCACCTCCATGTAATCGAGCCATTCTTTTTCGAGCGTGACCAGGTGCATTCCGGTTATCTTCGTTAATGAGCCTCTAAGATTACCATCAGCAGCGTAGTTCCTGAGGAATTGTTGAAATGCCTTGCTGCCGAATTTATTGATGAGAAAAGACACAAACATAAAGCTTTCCGCATAGGCGAGTTCTGCTTCATCTGGGTCATTGGGGAAATTCGCGGTTAGTTTTTCGAGAGGAATCACCCGCTTCGTCAGAAACGCTTTTGTCAGACTGGCCATTCTTGTTAAATGCCACTCTGAAGATTCATACATTGCAAATCCTTCGGCAAGCCAAGCAGGTGTCTCCCGTCCTTCCAAAACTTTCCCAATGACTATATGGGTAAACTCATGAGTAAACACTTTTTCGTAATCGAGCCGCCCCCCCTTTATGGCCCCTGGAGATCTCAGAATAATCAAGTTAAGTTCGGGGTAAGCCACCGCCGATGCCCAGAGAGGAATCCTTTCCTTGCCCGGTTGAACCTTTTGAAATTCTTCAATAGACGGCGCCAGGATGATCATGGTCTTATCCGAAAACTCATATCCTATGTCGGCAATAATCCGTCCCCTGATTTTTTCTGATGTAGTGGATATATGCTTGGCCAGTTTCCCTTCCGCGTCCACATATTTGATAAAGAAATGATTTGTTTCGAGCTGCTGATAAGGCTCTGCACATACCGGTTGCCGGCAAAAAATCACAAATAAAACCAGAATGGTGATAGACAGAAAATGTTTGAGAAAGACATCTCTGGGAAAATCAATGATCGCAAACATCATGATCTACATAGTCATATTAAGTTCTGTTCATCGTTAATGGTGAAGCCGTCGCGGACCTAATGAAATTGCCTACAATTATCCCATTGATCCATCTCTGGCAATTTACTTTAATTATTCACGCTTTACAAGAAATTATTTCACAACGGGCATTACCTTTACACATCCTCTTATGAACCATGTCAGCGTTAATAATGACTTCATTGATTTAAAGGGGGTGCCGGTGTAACCGCGAGGCCGCCGCCCGCCTCCGCAAGATCAAACCCCACACCTTCCGCAACGGGCAAAAGAGAAATTTGGGATTTTGCTTGGCTTTTTCATGAAATTAGACTATATATTCATGAAAAATAACCGACAGGAGAGAGCGTTATGGCAAATCTGCAAATCAAAGGCATGAGCGATGATTTTTATGCCCAGATAAAAGAGCTGGCCGGTTCGGAAAGCAGGTCTATCAGCCAGCAGGTTCTTTTTATGACGAAGGAATATCTGTTGAAAAAGCAGCAGGTGCAGGCCGCCAAAATGCCTGCACAGGCCCTGCTGGAGCTGTCCGGCGCCTGGGAGGACAGTAGAACGCCTGAAGAGATTATCGGTGACTTGAAAAAATCGCGGAAAAATTCGGCGGCGGCACGGGAGGTATTCTGATGTATCTTCTGGATACGGATACGGTGATCTATATTTTGAAAGGCAATCCGGCGACGACGGAACATTTGAAACGCCATATCCATGATCCCATGAAAATCAGCGTCGTTACCTATATGGAGCTTTATTACGGCGCCTATAAATCGCAAAGGATCACGGCAAATGCAGCCAGGGTCAAAGCCCTGGGCCAGTCCATCGAAATGGCGCCCATAAACGCCGCTGTTGCCGAAACGTTCGGCATGATCAAGGCCGCCCTGGAATCCGGCGGCAACCGCCTTGATGACTTTGATCTGGCCATTGCCGCCACCGCCCTTGCCTACAATCTGGTCATGGTGACCAACAATACGGATCACTTCAGCCGCATCGACGGGCTCAGGCTTGATAACTGGACGGTAACACCGTCTTCGTAAGAGTCAGAAAAAGAGGAAACTTGACATGGCCATGAATGTTCTTCTGACCTTCGCGGGCAACCGGGATCCCTTTAACCCGGAACTTGTCCAGGGCGCCGCAACGGATGGTCCGGTCCTGACGCTGCTGCGCGAGCGCTCGTTCGAGACGATATATATCTTCACCACCCCGAACACCCTGGACAATGCCCATTCCCTGCGCGATGAAATCACCCGGCGCCTGGGGAAGGAACAACTCAAAGTCGATGTCCTGAATCTCGACATACCCGATCCCACGGATTACGAAGCCCTTTTCATCCACATGAGCGGCCTCTGCCGGAAAATCGTTGCCGATCACCGGGAAGCACAGCCCGCCTACTGGATCGCCACGGCCTCCGGGACGCCGCAGATGCAGACCGTCTGGTTTCTGCTGGCCCAGTCAGGACTGATCCCGGCGACGCTGCTCAAAATCACGCCGCCCCGTTTTCTGCGGGCCGGCAGGAAAGCCGTCTCCGAGATCCTCCTGCCCCTCGACTTTCCCAAAGTGGCCCTGCCGGATCAGGACATGCTCGAAATGAAGGCTGCCTATCTGCGCAAGGAAAAGCTGGAAGCCGAGCATACCGACCTGGTTGGCGAATTTTCCCGATACCGCATGATCGGCAAGAGCGCGGCCATGTCCGCATTGACAGAGACGATACGGGCCGCATCCCGCTACGATTCGGCCGTCCTTATCCAGGGCGAGACGGGAACGGGCAAGGAACTCGTCGCCCGCGCCATCCACTTCAACAGTCCCCGCAAGACGGAACCGTTCATCGTCGTCAACTGTGCGGCCATCCCCGAAACACTGGTGGAAGGCGAACTGTTCGGCCATGAAAAAGGGGCCTTCACGGGGGCGCTTCAGCAGCGCAAGGGAAAATTTGAACTGGCCGACGGCGGGACGATCTTTCTCGACGAGATCGGAGACATGCCCTTGCCGGCCCAGGCCAAAATCCTTCGGGTCCTCCAGGACGGCGAAATAACGCGCATCGGCGGCGCAGGCCCCATCAAGACGGATGTACGCGTCATCGCAGCGACCAACCGGGAGTTGGCTGCGTTCATCGCGGCGGGCAAGTTCCGTGAAGATCTCTACTATCGCCTGAAGGTCATCGACATTGCCCTGCCTCCGCTACGCAAGCGTTGTGAGGACGTCCCGCTGCTGATTGATTTCTTTCTCTCTCGCCACAACGACCGGTTCCGCCAGCGCAAACAATTCAGCCGGGAAGCCCTGCGACGTATGCTCGAACATCCCTGGCCGGGAAACATCCGGGAGCTGGAGAACGCCGTCGAGAGGGCTTTTGTCCTGTCCAAAGGAAGCGTCATCCGTGAAGCCGATCTGCCTGCGGAAATGTTGTCTTCGCCGGTTGTCGCAACCGCCCTTTCTGAAAGTGAACCCGGAACCCCGGCCATCCCTGACGACGCCTCTTCCTTTCTCCGATTTCCCAAGCGGGGTCAGGGGGGATTTTCCGAAGGCGCCGATATACCCATTCCGCCCGAAGGCATGAACCTCGACAACGCCCTGCACGACCTCGAAAAATCCAGTTACGCAGCCGCCATCAAAATGAAGGACGGCAACCGCGAGGCCGCCGCCCACCTGCTCGGGATCAAACCCCACACCTTCCGCAAACGGGCGAAGGAAAAATTTGGACTGTAGATGGGAAGATACCTGTTGATATTCCGAAAGGTTAAGGTTATGCTCTTCATCAAGTTAACGATCATGCAGGAATCATGGGAAACCGGGGCATGATTGCATTCTCTGTACAGAGGGAATAAAACGTGAATCATGTGAAGAAGCTGACTCACATCCGAGCAAAGGCATCCGAACACATCGCCGGCGTCAATGAAAAGATATTATGGTCTCTCCATGCGGTAAAAAACTGCGGATTGAAAAACTGTGGAAAGACCCGGTGGAGCAGGCATTGAAAGACGCAATCCTGATTGAGGATTACCCGGAACACGGGCGACCGCTGCCGGATTGTCTGTTGCTCGGATTTATCGAGACTGATCCGGTCCATGTTGTTGCGGCCATTGATGAAACTTTTGACAGGATCGTGATCATTACCGTTTACAGACCGGACATCAAGAGGTGGGAAAATGACTGGAAAAGAAGAAAAAAATAAGGTCAAGCAGTGCCCCTTATGCGGCGGCGCCATGGATGACGGGATCACAACATTGCCGTTTCTCATCGTTGAAAAAGTCGTCGTCATCAGAAATGTGCCGGCGGAGATCTGCGCCGATTGCGGCGAAGCTTACATGAAAAGCCACGTCGTCGGTGAAATCGAAAGGCTCCTCGACCGCCTTGAGGAATTGCATTCCGAGGTCTCGATTATCTATTATAAAGCGGCCTGAAATGGAATCCTTTGGCTGGGCTTTCTGCTCAGGCAAAAAGCGAAAGAGATGAAAGAATCAAAATTATTGGATCCTATTCCGCCGGGAGAAATTCTTTACGAAGAATTCATGAAGCCCCTCTGCTTAAGCGCCAATCAACTGGCCCGGGACATCGATGTGCCGCCGGGACGGATCAGTGAAATCGTCAATGGCAAACGCACTATTACCGCCGACACCGCACTTCGCCTTGGCAAGTATTTCGGTGTATCCCCTGAAATCTGGCTGAATCTGCAGGTCGATTACGACATGCGGATCGCACGCCGGACCATCTGCCAAGTGTGGAACCCCGTGTCAGGGTAAGGGCGGCATAACATCTCCAAACGGACAGAAGAGATAGATCTGTGGGCATAGAAAGGAGCTGCTGATGAAGAATCGAAAAAATTCATTCCTTTACGCTGACCATACCGGACAATCATTACTGGAGCGTCGGCGATGACATCGGCAAGGCGTGGAGCGTCGGAACAAAATTAAAAAAATAGTTTTTAATCGGAAGGAGCTTTTATGTTCAAGCACTTGTTTACCCCGCTGAAAATCGGAAACATGGAACTGCGCAACCGCATCGTGATGCTTCCGATGACCACCGGTTATTGCGAAGCCGACGAAACCGTGGGAGACCGGTTCATTGATTTCTTCGCCGAACGCGCAAAAGGAGGCGCCGGCTTGATCATCATCCCCTTTTCGCCCATCGCCGCCGGATCGCCGGTGGAGCCCGGCATGTTCGACGACCGCTTTCTGCCGGGCGTGAGGCGACTGACGGCGGCCATCGGAGCCCACGGGGCAAAATCCGCCTGCCAGCTCATCACCTCCTACCACATCATCTTCCGGGACAATCTGCCCGAAGTCGTGGGCCCCTCGCCGATTATGAACCAGATCCTGCGCATCGTGCCCCGGGCCGTTACAACCGATGAAATTCGTTTTATCGTCGAGGAATACGGAAAAGCAGCCCGTCGCGTGCGGGAGGGCGGCTTCGATGCCGTGGAGATCCTTGTGGGCGGCGGCTACCTGCTGAACCGTTTTCTCTCCCCCGCGGGCAATCAGCGGGATGATGAATACGGCGGCAGCCTGGAAAACAGGATGCGGATTCTGCTGGAGATCATCGCGAGCATGAAGCAGGCCGTCGGCGACGACTTTCCCATCGGGGTCCGCCTGAATGTGGATGAACAGATGCCGGGCGGGCACACCGTCGAAGATTCGAAGATCGTGGCCCAGGCCCTCGAAAGGGCCGGTGTGCGGCTCATCAACTGTTACACGGGCTGGCACGAGTCGCCCATCCCCACTGTCGCCCCCTCCCTGCCCAAAGGAGCGTTCGCCCACCTTGCCGCAGCGATTCGCAGCGCCGTTAGCATCCCGGTCATCGCCGCCAACCGCATCAACGACCCGGTCATCGCCGAAAAGATCCTGGCGGCAGGCCAGGCCGACCTCGTCGGCATGGGCCGGGCACTGCTTGCCGACCCCGAACTGCCCGATAAAGCGAAAGCGGGCCGGGTCGATGAAATTGTTCCCTGCATCGCCTGTTCGCGGTGCCTCGGCGAGATCCTGTCCATCTACAAGACCTGGGGCGAGGGCGCCGGCGTCTTCTGCACCGTCAACCCGCTGGCGGGCCGGGAAGGCGCCTGTCGGATCACGCCCGCCGCGACACCGAAGAAGGTCTTCATTGTCGGCGGCGGCCCCGCCGGCCTGGAGGCGGCAAGGGCGGCTTCGGCGCGGGGCCACAAGGTCACGCTCTTCGAGAAAGAGGCGGAGACGGGCGGATGGCTGCGCGTGGGCTGTCTGCCGCCCCACAAGGAGGAAATCCGCACGCTGGCCGGAAGCCTTGCCGTCCGGGCGCAGAAGGCGGGAGCAGAGATCCGCCTCCAATGCGAGGCTGATCCGCAAACCATTGCGGCAGGAAAACCGGACGTGCTTGTCCTGGCCGCGGGCGCTTCTCCGATTGTCCCGGCCATTGCGGGCGTCGAGGCGCCCCATGTGGTTGCGGCAGAGGATGTGCTGACGGGGAAAAAGACGGTAAGCGGGGCTGTCATTGTCATCGGCGGCGGCCTGGTTGGCTGTGAAACGGCTGAATTCCTTGCAGAAAAAGGCGAAGGCGTCGCCACGGTAACGGTGGTCGAGATGCTGGATCGCATGGCGGCGACCATCTCGATGACCTATCGGCCCTTCTTCCTGGCACGGTTGAAAAAGATGGGCGTCCGCATGGAAACACACACCATCGTTGATGAAATCACCGAAAAAGGTGTGAAGGTGAGCCGGAAGGGCGAGCCCGCGTTCATCGAAGGCGACTTCGTCGTCCTGGCCGTCGGTCTCAAATCCGACCCGACGCTGGCGGAAACATTCCGGTTGGCGGCCCCCGAAGTGTTCTCTATCGGCGACTGTGTTGAACCGCGCATGATCAAAGAGGCCATCGAGGAAGGCTTTGCCGTCGGAATGAAGATCTGATGAGTTGAAATGAAAGAGAATAAAGATGGTCGCAATCGATGGGCAAAATGATCACCACTTTGCTGGATGACCTGCATGATGGTACCGGAGGAAACAGTCTAAGATAAGATGTTGCCGAAAATAACAGAGAAGGCGTGGCCGGAAAAGTTGCCTGTCTGGCCCCGCGTCTCGGCTCAGAATAACCCGGACAGATTCTTTTCAAAGGGCGACCGGATAATGCCGGCTTCGGTGATGATGGCCGTGATGTAGCGGTGCGGGGTTACGTCGAAGGCCGGGTTATAGACCGGCATGCCGAAAGGGGCGCTCCGTGCGCCTTGAAAAGCAACGACTTCTTCGCTGTTGCGTTCTTCGATGGGGATCTCGTCGCCGGTTTTCAGGGACAGGTCGATGGTGGACCGAGGGGCGGCGATATAGAAGGGGATGTTGTTCTCCTTTGCCAGAACCGCCAGGGCATAGGTGCCGATCTTGTTGGCCGTGTCGCCGTTGGCGGCAATGCGGTCGGCCCCGGTGATCACGAGATCGATTTTCCCGCGCTGCATGAGAAACCCGGCCATGTTGTCGGTAATGAGCGTGGCGGGAATGTTTTCCTTCATGAGTTCCCAGGCCGTCAGCCTTGCCCCCTGCAGGACCGGCCGCGTCTCATCCACGAAGACGTGTATTTTTTTTCCTTCCTCGCAGGCCGCGCGCATGACGCCGAGGGCCGTGCCGTAACCGGCAGTGGCCAGCGCACCGGCATTGCAGTGGGTCAGAATCCGATCGCCGTCCTTGATCAGGGAACGGCCGTTGGCGCCCATCTTCCGGTTGACGGCGATGTCCTCTTCGCAGATTCCGATGGCCTCGGCGACGAGGGCTTGGTTGATGTCGGAAGGGGTTATGGATGTATCCGATGCCAGGGTCTTTTCGAAGCACCGCTTCATGCGTTCGATGGCCCAGAAGAGGTTGCGGGCCGTCGGACGGGTCCGGGCGAATGCGTCGCAGATCGCCATGAAATCCCTTTGAAACGCCTCGGTGTTTGCCGCCTGAATCTGCCGCGCGCCCAGCGCGATGCCCATGGCGGCGGCCACGCCGATGGCCGGGGCGCCCCGGACCGTCAGATCGTTGATGGCCGCGACGACATCTTCGTATCGTGTGCAGACCAGCGTGCGTTCCTCAAGCGGCAGGGCCTTCTGGTCGATCATGACGACCGCGTTGTCCTGCCAGAACAATGTTCTGATCTGATTCATTTCAGGTTCATCCGGTTCATGAGTACGTTTGAGTTGATAATCTGCTAAATTGAGCCTCGATTGACTTCACAAAGCATTAAGTTATGACCAGCCTCGATATTGATGATTACTTCTTGAAAGGGAGGTGGATCTGTCATAAATTTGTCACTCTTCCGCTGACCAATAGGAAAATATAAGAATATCTAATATTATCTTATAAAAATCCTGTTAGCAACAAATAGAATTGTCCGTGTCAAGAGCAAATAGAATTGTCCGGGTTTGTTACTTGACATAAAATGTCTTTTGATATCTAAAATAAATTTAGATCAAATTATGGAGATTTTCAAGATGCCCCTAGACCATTGGCGCAGTGTTTATCCTCATAAGTTTGCCACAGGAGATGAAGTCTTTGGTCATATTCACAGAGGCAATACAATCTTCATCGGTTCGGCTTGCGCCGAACCTCAGTATCTTGTTCAGGGCTTGATCAGTTATGTAGAGTCGAAACCAAAGGCTTTCTTTGATGCGGAAGTTATCCATGTGAGAACCTTGGGAGTTGCCCCATATACTCAGGAGAAGTACAAGCATAACTTCCGCCATAACTCCTTTTTTATCGGTGATAGCACACGCGATGCGGTTAATACCGGTCTGGCGGATTATACACCGATCTTTCTGTCCCAGGTTCCCCGGTTGATCAGCAGGGGGCTGGCCAGGATTGATGTGGCCCTCATTCAGACCTCTCCGCCAGATATTCATGGCTTCATGAGTCTGGGGCTGAGTGTGGATATCGTCATGTCTGCCGTGAAACATGCCTCCGTGGTAATAACCCAGGTTAATTCCCGCATGCCCCGGGTCCACGGTGATACCTTCATTCACATCGATAATGTTGATTTTGTTATACCTTACGACGAGGAGCTTTTGGAGTATACGACTAAGGCTGATACCGAGATCGCTCAGCGGATCGGGAAATATGTGGCGCGCCTCGTTGAGGACGGTGACACCATCCAGGTGGGCTATGGGCGCATCCCCAACGCCATCCTCACCAATCTCTCAGGGAAAAAACATCTTGGCGTCCACACCGAACTCATCAGCGATGGAATCGTCGAACTCATGAAGAAGGGCGTCATCGACAATACTTGCAAGAACGTGAACCAAGGCAAGACTGTGGCAACCTTTTGTATGGGCAAACGCGCCACTTATGAATATCTCAACGACAATCCGTCCATTGAGTTTCGTACCATCGACTATACCAATAACCCCATTGTCATCGCTCAGCATGATAACATGGTGGCCATCAACAGCGCTCTGGAAATCGACCTTACCGGTCAGGCCTCGGCTGAGTCCATTGGCAAGACCTTTCACAGCGGCGTCGGCGGACAGGCTGATTTCATGAGGGGAGTCCCTCTCTCAAAAGGAGGGAAAACCATTCTGGCCATCCAATCTACAGCCGCCCATGATGCTGTTTCCCGGATCGTCCCTTTTCTCAAGGAGGGAGCCGGCGCCACCCTCATCCGGGGGGATATCCATTATGTTGTCACGGAGTACGGGATCACCTATCTTCACGGAAAGAGCATTCGTGAGCGGGCGATGGATCTCATTGCCATTGCACATCCGAAGTTTCGCCCCTGGCTCATTTCCGAAGCAAAAAAGGCCGGCTTTATTTATCAGAACCAAGCCTTTATCCCCGGCGAAAGGGGTATTTATCCCGAAGAGCTTGAAACGTACAGAACGACAAAAGCCGGTTTCAATGTTCTTTTCAGATCCATAAAAATCAGCGATGAACCCTTGCTGAAGGATTTTGTTTATTCCCTATCAGACCAGAGCCTC
>JAUSOK010000126.1 GCA_030656035.1 Syntrophales bacterium | reverse complement strand
CAGGGATAAATATGAGCGTTTTCACGACGTCCGCTACACCGATGAAGCCCTGCACGCCACGGCGGAACTATCGGCGAAGCACATCAACGACCGGCGCCTGCCGGACAAGGCCATCGACGTCCTCGACGAGGCCGGGGCCAGAACACGGCTCTATCGCAGCGATGAAGACGGTACGCTTGCCATTACCCCGCTTGAGATCGAAAAGATCGTGGCCAAAATTTGTCGGATTCCGGAGAAATCCGTTTCCTCTTCGGAAGTGGTGAGCCTGAAAAATCTGGATGTCTCGCTGAAGGCGCAGATTTTCGGACAGGATGAGGCGATCGACGCTGTCGTGCAGGCCATCCGCCGTTCCCGGGCCGGTTTCCAGAATCAGAGCAAACCGGTGGCATCCCTGCTCTTTGCCGGTCCCACGGGCGTAGGCAAGACGGAACTGGCGCGCCAGCTCGCCCTGGTCCTGGGCATTCACCTGCACCGCTTCGACATGTCGGAGTACCAGGAAAAGCATACCGTTTCGCGGATCGTGGGCGCCCCGCCGGGCTATGTGGGTTTCGAGGAAGGCGGCCTCCTGACCGAGGCGATCCGCAAGACACCCCATGCGGTCCTCTTGCTTGATGAGATCGAAAAGGCCCACGCGGACATCTTCAACACCCTGCTGCAGGTCATGGATTATGCGACCCTGACGGACAACAACGGCCGGAAGGCGGATTTCCGCAACGTGGTTATCATCATGACCTCCAACGCCGGCGCCCGGGAGCTCGGCAAGACGCGGGTGGGCTTCGGGGAGCGGCGCATGACGGGCAGCGCCGTCTCCGAGGCGGTGAAGCGCATCTTTGCGCCGGAGTTCCGCAACCGCCTCGACGGCGTGGTCCTGTTCAACGGGCTCAGCAAGGCCGTGGTCGTGGACATCGTCAAAAAGCAGATCCGGGAATTTCAGGACCAGCTTGCCGAGAAAAAAGTGGTCTTGAATGTTCCTGAGAGGGTCTGTAAATGGCTAGCGGATCAGGGCTACTCCGAGGAATTCGGCGCCCGGCAGATCGCCCGGCTGGTTCAGGACCGGATCAAGAATTTCTTCGTGGACGAAGTCCTCTTCGGCCGCCTTGTCGCCGGCGGCACGGTCAACGCCGATATCGAAAACGACGGGATTGTGCTGACCGTGGCATAGGGAATCTTTAAGTCTTCCCCTCTCTATGATGGGAGGAGATTGGGGGAAGGGTAAATCGATTCAATCGCCGGCTTTTTTGTAATAATCAAACGCCCATTCGATCAGCGCGAGGAATGTGTTGAAGTCCTTCTTCACCGCCCTGGCCATCGGCGGTGTGATGAAATCCCGATATTCGTCGCAGAAGCGGTCCTGAAGCGCTGTCAACTCACCTTCCACCAGCATCGTCTCTTCCGGATCATTGCTCATGAACCGTTTTTCAATGTACAGCGCCCTTAGTTTTATGTCCTCCAGGGCGTTGAGCTTTGTTTCGATCCTGTCCATGATTTCCTCCCGCAGGTCTCTTCTAAACCTTTCTGATCTGTTGTGTCAACGGTTTTGAAGTTTGACGCGATCGACAAGCACGAAACCATAAGGAAGAACGCCGCGCTGCCTATCACGATCATCGCGCGACGCATCCCCTATTTTGCGACTAAAAAAATTGATTTTTCACGATTCCTCCTGTAGAGTAACATCAGTTTTCAGTTTCATCGCTTTCTTCGATCATCAACGCCCGAAGGGGATTTTTTGGGATGGGGTTCAAGAGAACCGCGTTATGTTGACGGTGGATTTTTTATTTTCATCATCTTGAAGGAGGTGTTGTCATGTTAAGAAAGCTTGCGTCATTTTTTACCTATGTCATGCGCCATTACCTGCCTGACGCCTACCTGTTCGCCATCCTGTTGACGTTCATATCCGCAATCCTCGCTCTTATCTTCACGCCTGCGGATGTCGTCAAGGTTATCACGACATGGGGTGATGGCGTCTACGGGATCATCGCCTTTGCCATGCAGATGATCCTGGTTTTGGTGACGGGTTACGTCCTTGCCCTGACGCCGCCCATGAAAAAGGTCCTCGACTGGGTGGCGCAAAGAGCGGATACCCCCGTCAAGGGGGCCATGATCGTTGCCCTGGTCGGAGGCGTCGGCTCCTGGATCAACTGGGGGTTCGGGTTGATCTTCGCGGGACTGCTGGCCCTCGAAATTGCCAGGCGCAACCGGAAGGCCGATTTTCCGGTCCTCGTTGCCGCCGCCTACAGCGGGTTTGTCTGCTGGCACATGGGCTTCTCCAGCTCCATCGGCCTGCTGCTAGCAACACCCAAGGCTCCCTTGAATCTCATCGAGAAGATCACCGGCAAGGTTGTTCCTGTGTCCGATACGATCTTTGCTGCCTGGAACCTGCTTCCCGCCGCGATCATCATTCTTGGACTGCCCGTTCTCTTTTACATGATCCATCCCAAGGAGGAGGAAACGATCAGCATTTCTGAAGATCGCCTGAAAGAGATGGAGGAACAGACCGTTAAAGTCGAGAGACCGGCGAATCCCACCCTGGCCGAGCGGATCGACCACAGCTACATTATCAACATGATCTTTGCGGCCCTGGGTGTGTTCTACCTCTTCCTGCATTTCTCCAAGAAGGGACTCGACCTGAACTTAAATATCGTGATCTTCATCTTCTTCATCGCCGGCGTCATTCTCCACTTAAAGCCCATCAATTACGTGCGGGCCATGAATATCGCCATCAAGTCGGCCGGCGGCATCGCCCTGCAGTTTCCCCTCTACGGCGGCATCATGGGCATCCTGATCGGCACGGGTCTCGCCAAGATCATCGCCGGCTGGTTCGTCGCCGTCTCCACCCCGGAAACCTTCTATATGCTCCAAGTCTGGGGAGCCGGAGTGACTAACATATTCGTACCCTCCGGCGGCGGCCAGTGGGCCGTCCAGGGGCCGATCACCATCGAGGCGGCCAAAATGATGAACATTGACACGGTCAAGTCCGCCATGATGGTGGCCTGGGGTGATCAGTGGACCAACATGATCCAGCCCTTCTGGGCCCTGCCCTTGCTAGGCCTGGCCGGCCTGTCCGCGAAGGACATCATGGGCTATACGACCATGACCCTGCTCTGGGCCGGATTGGTGTTGAGCGTCTTTGCCCTCATGATAGGCTTTGGCGTGATGTAAATCCGGGATTTGCTCAAACAGGCCGCCTTCTGCTGAAGAAGGCGGCCTTACCTCACAAGGAGCACCTTCTGTGGTGCGCGGGAGGAAAGGGTCATTCATGAGGATGAGGCTCGATAAAGACCGCACGGCGTTGTTGATCATCGATATGCAGACCTATCAGGCCGCCAAAGGAGGAAATTTGCCCCGGTTCTTTGGCCTCGTCTCCGGACCGGAGGCTGAAACCGGCGCCGTCCGGAAGGGAAAAGAGCTTATCCCGGTCATCAAAAAGCTGCTTTCCGCTTTTCGTGCCGGCGGGATGAAAGTCATTTACATGGCCTTCGGTTCCCTCACGGAGGATGGCGCCGATCTCGTCCCTTATGTCCGGCGCTGGAATGAACGCAGTCGCGCCGGTCTGGGCTCCCCGGCGATCGTTTCCATCCATGATCCGGGGTACGGCATCATCCGGCCTCTGGCGCCCCGGCCCGACGAACCCGTCATCAACAAAACAGCGCAGGGAGCCTTCAACAGCTCTGCCATCGATCATGTCCTGAAACAGATGGGCATCGATAGCCTGGTGGTCGTCGGCATGTACACCAATCATTGCGTCATGGCGACCTGTATCGGCGCCGCGGACGCCGGTTATCGTGTGATTGTTCCCGAAGACGCCGTCGGCACATGGCATCCGGATCTGCATGAAAAAACCCTGCTGTTGATGCGCCCCTGGATCATCCGCACCGACAGCGCCGCCATCCTGGAAGTCATTCAGTCCCTGGCATCGGGCGCAGATCCATCGTCATGACAACAAAAGCCTTACCATCCTGAGAATGCATCTTGACGAACGGGCAAAAAGTCGTTAAAAACCATCAAAAACGGAACGGCTATAGGGGGTTATTGTGATCGAGTTTTTTAAAATGAGCGGCAGCGGCAACGATTTCATCCTGATCGACAATCGGGACCAGTCCCTGCCGGTAGGCAATGTCACGGACTTTGTGAAACGCGTCTGCGAGCGCAAGGTCTCCGTGGGCGCCGACGGCCTCATCCTGATTGAAAAGTCAGACCGGGTGGACTTCCGCTGGCGGTTTTTCAACGCCGACGGGTCGGAAGTGGACATGTGCGGCAACGGCGGCCGCTGCGCCGCCCGTTTTGCCTGCTTGAAGGGCATTGCCGGAACGACCATGTCTTTCGAAACCGGCGCC